>NZ_BCBI01000073.1:0-24766 GCF_001320565.1 Pseudomonas sp. NBRC 111132 | reverse complement strand
GCTCGCCGGGCTGGATGTTGTACAGGTGAAAGCTGCGGTGGCGGAACGCCGGCAAGTCCTTGCTCACGGGTACGGCCAAGGGGTAGGTCTTGCCGGTCTTGACCAGGCCGACGGCCTGCTTGACCACGTCTGGGGTGAGCAGGTTGGCAGCGCCGATTTCATCCTGCTTGCCGTACGGCGAGTGCTGCCAGTCGGTGGCAAGGGTAGCCTGGGCAGTGGTCGCCAAGGCGACGGCCAGCAGCAGGGGCTTGAAGCGTTTCATCGTGTACTCCTGAAAGTGATGCGTTGTCAGGAGCGAATTGTGCGCAGGGCCGGCACCGGGAAAAAGCGCTCGGCAGGACAATGATATTTGCCTGCCGGTCAACAACCGCCATCGTGCAGCGCCAGGCTCTGGCGCAGCTGTTCCAGCATGGCCACGCGCAGCGTCTTCGGGGCCTGCACGCGGATCGAACCCGCTTGCGACAGCAGCCAGCCCATCAGTGCCCGGTTGTCGTCGACGGTGGCCACCAATGCCGCGCCGCCGCTCGCTTGCGGGGTCAGCTGCATGTCTGCGGACAGCGGGGATTCTTTCAGCAGGCGCGCCAGTGTGTCGTCCACCCAGGCGTGCAGTTCAACCTGTGCCGGGGGTGTGAGTATGTCCGGTTGCAGTGGCTGCGCATCGACCAGGCTCATGCTCGGTTGCCAGTACCAACCGTAGGGCATGCCTTTGCTGTTGCACTGCAGCGGGAACAGCGCAGCGAGCTCGACCAGGTCGCGCTCGACGGTACGTTTGCTGGTGGTATGACCCACGGTTGTCAGGGCGGCCTGCAACTGGGTAGAGCTCATGCCCGGATGGCGGCCGGGCAGCAACTTGAGCAACTGCCACTGGCGGGCAATAGTGTGGCGGGTTGGGTGGCTGGGCAAAGGGCTCGTCCTTGAGGGCAGGCACCAAGCCTGCCTGAGTAATGGCGTTTAGCTATTGCCCAGCATACCTTGTCACAGAATGGGATCCAAGTTGCGCGGATGCCCTTCAGCCGAAGCGCGTCACCCATTTGCCTGCGCCTTGGCCTTCTTTCAATTGCCGCAGTGCATCGGGCAGCGTGGCGAAGTCGAACTCACGGCGTTGAGGCGCGATCAGGCTGCCATTGGCGACAGCCTGCAACAGCTGTTCACCAGCCATGCGCAGGGCCTGGCGATCTGCCAGGCGGCCATGGGCATGCACGCTGTTCAGCGCCACTTCATGCAGCGAAATGGCTGTGCTGAAGGCGGCTGTTGGCGCGCTTTCCTGGCGGTCCTGGATGCACACCAGGTGCCCGTTGTAGCCCAGCAGGTGGGCGAGGCTGCCTGCGTGGGCGCCACTGACGGTGTCGAACAGGGCATGCAGCGGGCGCTCACCCAGGGCGACCTGCAACTGCTGTTGCCAGTCGGCGTCGTGGTAGTCGAACACGCCGCTTGTGCCCAGCGCCTTGAGCGCCGCGTGGTGGCGCTGGCTGGCTGTCGCCCACACGCGCAGGCCACGTTGTGCGGCCAACTGCGCCAGGTAGAAGCCCACCGCACCACCGGCACCAATCACCAGCACATCGCGGCTGGTGCCTGCCGGTATCTTGGCCAGGGCCTGCCAGGCGGTCAGCGCGGGGCAGGGTACGGCGGCGGCGGCGCTGTCGCTGAGTGCGCTGGGGATGTGCATCACCAGGCTGGCATCGAGCAGGCAATGCTCGGCGAAACTGCCGTCGCGAGCCAGCGACTGATGGTAAGCCACGCGGCTGCCCAAGGGCAGTTCGACGCCTGCGCCAGCGGCGACGACCACCCCGGCGCCATCCACACCCGGTACTGTGCCTTGCTGCCAGGCCGGATGGCCCCATTCGCAGATTTTCCAGTCCACCGGGTTGAGGGCTATAGCTCGGTTGGCCACCAGCACTTCGCCGGGGCCGGGTTGCGGCAGGGGTTTACGCAGCAGCTGCAGGCCTTCGAGGCCGGCGTTCGGGGTCCAGCCCCAGGCTTGATAATCAGTTGGCATGGTGCGGGTCCTTGTGAGACGAGTATGGGCGGCAGGCTAGCGCAGATGAGGCGGGGGATACAGGCGGGGGTGGGACAAGGTGTTTTGACGGGGGGGCAAAAGCGCTTTGCCCCCACCCTCGAATTTTGCAAGGGGATGAGGTACCTGGGGGACTCGCTTAGCCCAGGGTTTTCGCCAAGGCTTGCAGGCCACCTTCGTAGATGCCTTTGAACAGTGCTTCGGCCTCGGCCTCACTGACACCGGCCGGGGTGAATTCGCCGAACCACTCCACCAGGCTGCCTTGGCCGTCGGCCTTGACTCGCAGGGTCGATCGGTAGTCGGTCACCGGAAACGGGCTGCTCAGGATCGTGTAGCTGTAGCTGCGCGCGTTGTCGTCAAAAGCTGTAAGGCGCTCGACGATGCTGTTGCCGTCCGGGTCTTTCAGCGAGCGCACACGGCCGCCTTCGCTGGAGATGCTCTCGGGGATGAACGGCAGCCAGTCCGGCAGGCTGTCGAAACCGCCGATCAATGCCCAGACGTGTTCAGGGCTGTGTTGGGCTTGCAGGGAAGCGTAGGCAGTTGCCATAGGGTAATGCTCCAGTTGAGTTCAGATAGCAAGGCTGTCGACCACACCGCCGTCGACCCGCAGGGCCGCGCCGGTGGTGGCGGAGGAGTAAGGCGAGGCGAGGTACACCGCGAGGTGGGCGACTTCGTCGACATCGGCGGCGCGCTGAATGATCGAACTTGGCCGTGCGGTACGTACGAAGTTGTCGGCCTCTTCACGAATGCTGCGCCCGGACGCCTGTGCCGCATCGGCTACCAGCGCGGCCACGCCATCGGTCAGGGTCGGGCCGGGCAGTATCGCGTTCACGGTAACCCCGGTGCCGGCCAGGCGCTTGGCCAGGCCATGGGAAACGGCCAAGTTGGCGGCCTTGGTAACACCGTAGTTGATCATGTCCGCAGGGATGGCGATGCCCGATTCCGAGGAAATGAACAGGATCCGCCCCCAGCCTTTCTCGACCATCCCCGGTGCATAGTGGCGGGCCAGGCGCACGCCGCTCAACACGTTGGTATCGTAGAAGCGCGCCCACTCACTGTCGGCCACGTCGAAGAAGTCGACGTCGTCGTAGATGCCCAGGTTGTTGACCAGGATGTCGGCCCGTGGGTGGGCGGCAAACAGGGTGTCGGCACCGGTGGCGGTGCCCAGGTCGGCGACCACGCCGTGAATCTGCCCACGGCCGCCTTGTTGGCGCAGTTCGGCCAAGGCTGCATCCAGCGATTTCTGGCTGCGGCCGGCAATGACCACGTCGGCGTTGGCGCGGGCCAGGCCGCGGGCGATGGCCAGACCAATACCGCCGGTAGAGCCGCTGATGATGGCGGTGCGCCCGCCGAGGTCGATGTTCATGGAATGGCTCCTGTGGGTGAGTTGTATCGATGAGAGCCATCCTAGTAAAGCCTACTCAGACTGTAAAAGACGTAATTCGACTGAGTTCAGACCTCTATGGACTTATTCGCCTGCGCCAGCACGCGTTCACGGAAAATGCCCACGATCGGCCGCAGGTCGACCTGGTGCCAGGCGGCCCACAATTGCACGCTGGGTTGGAGCCAATCCAGCTGACGCAAAACCACGGTTGGCCCGGCACTGGCCGTCAGGCTGCCCTGCACCATGGCCAGGCCCAGGCCCGCGGACACCAGGCCGAGCACGCTCAATGGGTCGGTCGCTTCAAGCGACAAGCGCGGGGTAAAACCGGCATCACCGCAGCGGGCGATGAAGTCGTCGCGCTTGTTCACCTGGTCGGGCTGGCCCCCGGTGATGATCCATTCCTGCTCGTGCAGGTCGGCCGGGGTCAGTTCCGCCTTGCTGGCCAGAGGGTGCGAGGCTGGGATGGCCAGCAGCATTGGGTCATCCAGTACTGGCTGCGCACGCAAGTCGGGGTCGTGCTTCGGCGGCGGCTCGCACACCAGGGCAATGTCCAGGCTGCGCTGGCGCAGGCCTTCGAACTGCTCGCTGGGGATCATGTTGTACAGCGCAATGTGAATGTTCGGGCGTTCGCCACGAATGGCCCGCACTGCGCCAGGCAGCACACCAGCGTGGATGGCGTGGTTGACGTAGCCGATGCACAAGCCGCCTTCCTCGCCACGGCCCAGGCGCTTGCCCAGCGACTCCAAGCGCTCGGCATGCTTGAGCAGGCCGCGCGCCTCGGCCAGGAAGGTGCGCCCGTCGTTAGTCAGGTACAGCCGCTGGTTGCGCCGTTCGAACAGGGCCAGGCCAAGGTTGTCCTCCAGCTGGGCGATCTGCCGGCTGAGGGGCGATTGGGAAATATGCAGCTGCTCGGCGGCTCGGCCGACATTCTCGCATTCGGCGACGGCCACGAAGTAGCGCAACTGACGCAAATCCTGCATGAGACCTCCGGGGACTTAACTGTGACGAATTATGACTTGGACGGTCTGGGTTTGGCCAGCCTAGGATGTGCTCACGTCGTCGGTTGATGACCTTACACACCCTTTCTGGAGACATGCCATGAGCTTGAAAGACCTGATCGCCAACCCCCTGGGCTTTGGTACCGCGCCACTGGGCAACATGTTCCGCAACGTGCCAGATACCGAAGTGCAAGCCTCGGTGGACGCGGCCTGGAACAACGGTGTGCGCTACTTCGACACTGCGCCTTTCTACGGTGCCGGGCTGTCGGAAATCCGCCTCGGCAAGGCCCTGGCCCAGCGCCCGCGCCATGAATACGTGCTGAGCAGCAAGGTTGGCCGCGTCATCCTCGACGCACTGGAAGACCCGGCTGCTCGTGAGCTGGGCGAGAAGAGCGGCCTGTTCGAGCACGGCAACCGTAACCGCATCGTCAATGACTACAGCGCCGATGCCACCCTGCGCTCGATCGAAGACACCCTCAAGCGTATGGGTACCGACTACCTGGATATCGTCTGGATTCACGACATCGCCCAGGACTTCTACGGTGACGAATGGCTGAGCCAGTTCGAAATCGCTCGTACCGGTGCCTTCCGCGTGCTGACCCGCCTGCGTGAAGAAGGCGTGATCAAGGCATGGGGCTTGGGCGTGAACCGCGTCGAGCCGATCGAGCTGACATTGGACCTCGAAGCAGCACGCCCGGACGGCTTCCTGCTGGCGGGTCGCTACAGCCTTCTGGACCACGACCGTGCGTTGCAACGGGTAATGCCAGGTGCATTGGCGCAAGGCCTCGGCATTGTCGTCGGCGGCCCGTACAACTCCGGCGTGATTGCCGGGGGAGAGCACTACGAGTACCAGAAGGCCAGCCCGCAAATCCGTGCCCGTGTCCAGCGCCTGAACGAAGTGGCGGCGCGCCATGGGGTGGACATCAAGGCTGCGGCGTTGCAGTTCTCGCTGGCGCACCCCGCGGTAGCAGCGGTGATCCCAGGGGCGACCCGGCCACAACATGCCGACCAAGACCTGGCGGCGTTCAATGCGGTGATTCCGGCCGCGTTCTGGGCTGAGCTGCGTGAGCTGGGGCTGATCGCCCAGCAGGCACCGGTACCTGAAGCCTAATCGCGAAAGGGGGAGGGCTTTGCCCTCCTATCGCCAGCGAAGCCTGTTAACCGAGACTTTGCTGCAAGGCCTCGATAAACACCTCTTCTGCCCGACTGAAGCGCTGCTCCCTGTTCCACAACAGGTGAATATCCACATCGGCAATCCCTTCCTGCGGCGGCAACTTCCACAGCAACCCCGCTTCGACATCCGGCGCCACCACATGCTCGGGCAGGCAGCCGATGCCAAAGCCGGCGATCACCAGCCGGCGTACTTCCTCCAGGCTTGGCGATGACGCCACGATGCGCCCGGCAAAGCCCTGCTGGTCGCGGAAAATGGTCAGCGGCGACAACATGCCGCCAATCTGGTCGCTGGTAAAACTGACGAAATTCTCCCGTTGCAAGTCGCCTTCGGCCTGGCCGAACAAGGCATGGTGTTTGCCGCAGAAAAACGCATAGCGTTGACGCAGAAACAAACGCTGCTCCAGGCGTGGTTGTGCACGCCGGTTGAGGCTAAGGCCCGCTGTGGCGGTTTTCTCCTGCAGGGCTGCGACGATGTCGGAGCTGCGCATCACGTCGATTTCCAGCTCCACCCGTGGGTGCTGGCGATGGAAGTCGGCGAGGAAGTCGTCGAAGCGCTCGCTGACGATGCGGCTGATCATCAACAGACGCACCTTGCCTACCAGTTCGTCCGCCGGTTGCTCCAGCAAACCGCCGATCTGCGACATCTGCCCATACACCTCGCCAGCCAGCTGGAACAGCTGCTCGCCCATTTCAGTCAGCACGAAACGCGGCCCACGTCGGGCGATAAGCTGGCGGCCAAGCTGCTCTTCAAGGCGCTTGAGCGCCTGGCTCACGGCCGGCTGGGTGAGGTGCAGGCGGGCGGCGGCGCGGCTGATGGACAGTTCCTGGCCGATGACCCGGAAGGTGCGCAGCAGGTTCCAGTCGAGGCGGTCGTTGAGCAGACGGTCGGACATGGCGAGGCTCGATGATAAGCGTGGCTAATAGTACGAATAATAAATAGAAAATTGACTAATCATAGCCCTGAGCCGATAAATCGCAGGCCAAGCGCCACGAGAGCGCGACCATGACCCAGCAACTCCTGCCAGAACAACAAGCAAAGGAGCCCCCATGAAGCCCACCGCTTCCGCCCAGCCACGCCGTGCCGCCGCTGCCGCGTTCATCGGCACCATGATCGAGTGGTACGACTTCTACATTTACGCCACCGCCGCCGCCCTGGTGTTCGGTGCCTTGTTCTTCCCCTCCGACGACAGCCTGTTCAGCACCATGGCCGCGTTCGGCACCTTCGCCGTGGGCTTTTTCGCCCGGCCGCTGGGTGGCATTGTCTTCGGCCACGTGGGCGACCGTATCGGCCGCAAGAAGTCGCTGGTCATCACCCTGCTGATGATGGGCATCGTCACCGTGTGTATCGGCCTGCTGCCGACTTACGCGCAGATCGGTGCCACCGCACCGGTGCTGTTGATCCTGCTGCGCATCGTCCAAGGCATCGCCGTGGGCGGCGAGTGGGGTGGGGCGGTGCTGATGGCCGGCGAACATGCGCCCAAAGGCCGGCGCAACTTCTTCGCTTCGTTCGCCCAACTGGGCAGCCCGGCGGGCCTGATTCTGTCGCTGCTGGCCTTCGGCGCGGTGACCCGCCTGCCTGAAGACGAGCTGATGAGCTGGGGCTGGCGCGTGCCGTTCCTGGCCAGCGCGTTGCTGCTGCTGGTGGGCCTGGCGATTCGCCTGGGGGTGAACGAGTCGCCCGAGTTCATCGCCAGCCGCGAACAGGCAGAGAAGGCCCGGCGCAAAGAGCAGGCGCCGGTTTTCGAAGTGCTGCGCACCGCCTGGCGCCCGCTGTTGTTGTGCATCGGTGCCAACACCTTGGGCATTGCCGGGGTCTATTTCACCAACACCTTCATGATCAGCTACACCACTCAACAATTGCACCTGGAGCGCTCGCTGATACTTGAGTGCCTGTTCTTCGTGGCGATCATCCAGTTCTGCGTGCAACCGCTGGCTGCCTGGCTGTCGGAGAAGATCGGTGCCACGCGCTTCCTGGCCCTGGTCGCGTTGCTGGCGATGGCCTCGCCGTACCCGATGTTCGTGCTGGTCAGCTCGGGCCAGGGGCCGTTGATCGTACTGGGCATCGCCCTGGCTGCAGCCTGCATGGCCTCTTTCTACGCGGTGATAGCTGGCTATGTCAGCGGTATGTTCGAAACCCGTGTGCGCTATACCGCCATTTCCTTGGCCTACCAGGTCTGCGGCGCCATCGCTGGCGGCCTTACCCCGCTGATCGGCACCTGGTTGGCTCACACCTTCAGCGGCCAGTGGTGGCCGATGGCCGTGTTCTACACCCTGATCGCCACCGTCTCGCTGGTCTGCGTGCTTGCCCTGGCCCGCCAGTATGCCCGTAGCCAGCGCCTGGAACTGGCCTGATCGAACCGTTTTACTCTGGAGTACCCGCACATGTTGAAAAGCAATGGCGAACGCCTGTGGGCGAGCCTGATGGCCATGGCCGAAATCGGCGCCACCGCCCGTGGCGGCAGCTGCCGCCTGGCGCTCAGCGACGAAGACAAGGCTGGCCGTGAACTGTTCAGCCACTGGTGCCGTGAAGCCGGCCTGACGCTGACGGTGGATGCCATCGGCAACCTGTTCGCCCGCCGCCCTGGCAGTGACCCGGATGCGGCGCCGGTGATGATTGGTAGCCACCTCGACACCCAGCCCGAAGGCGGTCGTTTCGATGGCGTCTATGGCGTGCTGGCCGGGCTTGAAGTGGTGCGTCGCCTCAACGATCTGAACATCCAGACCCGCAAGCCGCTGGAAATCGCTGTATGGACCAACGAAGAGGGCGCGCGCTTCACCCCGGCCATGTTCGGCTCGGCGGTGTTTACCGGCAGCCTTGCGCTGGCCGAGGCGCTGGCTATCCGCGATGCTGATGGCATCAGCGTGGCTGACGAGCTGCAGCGCACTGGTTACGCCGGCCAGCGCCCGCTGGGTGGCCAGGTGGATGCGTATTTCGAAGCGCATATCGAGCAAGGCCCGATCCTTGAAGACAACGCCAAGGCCATCGGCGTGGTCAGCGGTGGTCAGGCCATCCGCTGGCTGGACGTCACTGTCGAAGGTATGGCGGCACACGCCGGCACCACGCCGATGCCGCTGCGCAAGGATGCCTTGTATGGCGCGGCGCGGATGATCCAGGCGGTTGAGCAACTGGCAGCGGACTTCGCGCCCGAAGGTTTGACCACTGTTGGCGAACTGTCCATTGCCAAGTCTTCACGCAATACCATTCCTGGCCTGCTGCAGTTCACGGTCGACTTGCGCCACCACCGCGACGAAGCCATCGAGGCGATGGAGCGCGACTTGACCTTGAAGCTGCAAGCCATTGCCAGCCAGCGTGGTCTGCAGGTGCGTATCGAGCGGCACTGGGTCAGCCCGGCCACCCCGTTCGACGCCGACTGCGTGGCTGCTGTGCAGCAGGCCGTGGATGGCCTGGGCTATGCCCAGCAATCGATCGTCAGCGGTGCCGGCCACGATGCCATCCTGCTGGCCCGCTACTGCCCGACGGCCATGGTGTTCATCCCCTGTGTCGGCGGCCTGAGCCACAACGAAGCCGAAGACGTGTTGCCCAACGATGCCCGTCAGGGTGCCGATGTACTGCTGAACGCCGTGCTGGCCCGTGCGGGCCGTGTCGAACAAGGAGAAGCCTGATGCGTTGCTACTTCCACCCCGAACAACTGCTGCACCACCCGCGCAGCTACTACTCGCGCGGCGCCATGCGCACCCCGCAGGAAGTCCCCGAGCGCGCCCAGCGGCTGTTGCAGGCCGCCAAGGACCTGGGCTTCGATATCCGCCAGCCCGACGATGCCGGCCTTGAACCGTTCAGGGCTGTGCACGGTGAGGCCTATCTGGCCTTCCTCGAAGAGGCCCATGCGCGCTGGAAGGAAGTGCCCGAGGACTGGGGCGACGAGGTCATGTCCAACATCTTCGTGCGTGAGCCCAACGCCTTGCGCGGCATTCTCGCTCAGGCCGGGCGCTACCTGGCGGATGGCAGCTGCCCTGTTGGCGAAAACACCTGGCGTTCGGCCTATTGGTCTGCGCAAAGCGCGGTGGCCGGGGCCAAGGCCATCCTCGACGGCGAACCGGCCGCCTATGCGCTGTGCAGGCCACCGGGGCACCATGCGCGCTTCGATTCGGCGGGTGGGTTCTGCTACATCAACAACGCGGCTGTAGCTGCCCAGGCGCTGCGCAGCCGTTATAGCCGCGTGGCGGTTCTCGATACCGACATGCACCATGGGCAGGGGATTCAGGAGATTTTCTACGATCGCCGTGATGTGCTGTATGTGTCGGTGCATGGCGACCCGACCAACTTCTACCCTGGCGTGGCTGGGTTCGCGGACGAGCGGGGTAGTGGTGAAGGGGAGGGGTACAACCTGAACTTGCCGATGGCGCATGGGGCCAGTGAGGCTGATTTCATGGGGCAGTTGGACGTTGCGCTAGCTGCAGTGAAGGACTTTGGTGCTGAGGCGCTGGTGTTGTCTTTGGGGTTCGATATCTATGAGCTCGACCCGCAGAGCAAGGTGGCAGTGACGACTGAAGGGTTTGCTGCGTTGGGGGAGCGGATTCGGGCGTTGCGGTTGCCGTGTCTGATTGTGCAGGAAGGCGGGTATCACCTGGAAAGTCTGGAGGCGAATGCGCAGGCGTTCTTTCAAAGCCAGGCAGGGTGGTGTTAATTAAATTGTGAAGTGATTTATCTGTTACGCGGCAATTTTTCCCCACAGGCCCGGTCGATGGCTAAATAGTATGGGCCTGTGGAGGTGAGCTGTTAAATCGTGTCTGGCTCTATTCAAAAGTGTATTTTTCTTCTAGTAAGAAAGTAGGGGCTTTCCAATTTGGGCCTCTTACGTAGCGGCCATCTAGGGACTGGATAAGCCCTTTGCTTTTCATGTCCCTAATCAGCTCAATTAGTTTCATATTGTCGCCAATATTCACCCAGTCGTTTAGGTTGTAGAGTCTGTCGAGTCTTGGGTGATCAATGCCGCGCTTGCTGGTCAAAAATAAGACAACGTCAATAGGGGCTTCGTTTTTTATAATTTCATTGATGGTATTCATTGGTGTTCTCGTAGGGATTGTGCCAAATCGGCCTCTAGGGCTTCAGGTGTGTAGAGTAGCTCGATGTCAGAGCTTAACCCATAATCTTCAAGCGTGGCGGTGTGAGTGTTATTCCATGTTTCAGAATCATCGTCAGGGTTCACATCGTCTGCAATCCCGAGGCGGCGGTATCGCTCGAGCTCTCGAACTTCATGTGTGTAAAAGCGCTTATCTCTGTCAGTCGACGCCACTTTACCATGTAAGATTTTTTCAAGCCTGTCGATCATGATCTTGTTACCATCGGAGGCGTCAAAACGATTTGTGTGGAGCTTTACTAATTCGAGGCCTTCTGCTGTGATAGTGGCGTCTCTCCAATCCAGCCGCTCGATAGGCCCGCCGGCCTTGTCCGGGTTGAAGGCTCGTCCGCTGTAAGTCCCTTTGGTTGTCGCGCCGGGGTAGGGAGAGTTGAAGACAACGTACAGTGGCGGTAGGCCAGATTCTGGCGGGAAGCAGTAAATGCAGTCTTTGAAGTCCTCCGGTTCCAGCGCGGGTAGAGGAGAGGCTTCAATGTACAGTGGATTGAGTGTCACGCCACGATAGGGGTAGGAAGGTATCTGCGTGCTAGGTTTAGTGGTCGAGGCGTCGCCGGGTATGTGCGCGGGTAACGTCAGCTTGATTGGAAACTTTTGCGAAGGTACGGAAATGTAGCTGTTCGTCGCCTTGTCGAAGTAGAGTGGGCGTAGAGGTACTCTGCTTTCGAGACTTGCTGTCTGCTGGTTTTTGATGAGTGTATAGATGTCATTCTTCGAATAAATTCGATAGGTTGACGCCGCTACTCCATGGCCAAGGGCTTTCTCGTACAGCTGATCGGGTAGGTCCGGTATTAATGAATCGGCTGGGAGGCTCAGTGTTGTTTCATGATAGAGATCACTGTTGCCGAGTTCGGAAGAATAGAGCAGAGCACCGATGCCAACGTTGAATAGCCGGGATGCAGCAGCGCCGGCTGCCCTTGCCAGCAATTGTCGGCCTGATCGCAAAGTTGTTTCTAATTGGCGATTATGGTAGTGGCTATTGCCTATTGCGCCCAAGGTTGTTGAGAGTTGAATTGAAGGTGTTATGCTAAAGGTTATGGTATTGCTTTCCGAGGTGATTTTTTCAGTAGGTGCAAGTTTTGAGTTGAGAGTAGTTATTTTGCGATGGATTATTTTCAGGCTCTGGCCTAGCAGGATTTCAATCTGCGCTGCAGTGATGCTTCGCATAAGGGCAAACAGGAAGCCCTGTGCGATGTAGAACTCTTTTCCAACGTTGATGTGAGGGTCTATATAGGTATAAAAGAGGTAGGCTGGTGTAAGCCCGGGGGCATACACATGTATTCCTGAGAAGTCGTCAGTGGGTAGGCGCTTGTAGATGATTTTTTCTTGAAGATCTAGAAGAAATTGCCGCTTGGCCTGCAGTCTGATTAGTTCGTCAGTGTGACGAGCGTCAATTGCTGAGTAGTGGTTGTCCAGATATTGCTTCAGGCCAGGTGGGGCGGAGGGGCGAGTTGCTTCGATTTTGTTTATAATCTTTTGTGCTTTAGCTTCGGCATCCCTGCTGTCAGCACCGATACTGAAAAATGCCGCACTATCTGGTGGTACGAGTGGAAGGGTAAAAGGCTCAGCCCAATTCAAGAGGTATTCAAAGTCATACCGGAATGGAGCTGGTGAATAAATTTCACCAATTTCTGAAGCTGTCATGGTCGTGCGGGAGGTCATTTCACTCTCCTGATCACTGGGTTCGGGAGAGTGGAATGTTCTAGAGTAAAGTCGGGCTTGCTAAGATGGAATTGTTTCGTTAAGCCGCGGATATGGGCGTGCCGCCTCAAAAGTTTGGTTTGGCCTACTCCCGTCACGGGCCTGATAGGAACTCGATTTGACTGGCGCCGAAAATGCCAAGGCGAACATCCCGGAACAACACCGCCCCTACATCCCACCCCGCCGCACATGCTTGACGAAGACCTTCTCCAACAACTCCCACATCGCCGGATCGGTACTGAACGCCACATTGAACCGCATCCACCCGGTGGCCTTGGCATCGACCATGAACAACTGACCAGGCCCGAGCATGATGCCTTTTTCCAGCGCGTCATCCAGCAACGCCGCGCTGTCGGGAATCGCCGGGTGGCGAGTCCAGATGTACATGCCCTCATCCGATTCGGTGAACAGTTCAAAGCCCAATCGATGCAAATGCCGGCCAACTTCCTGATGCGCCTCGGCCAGGCGCTGGCGCAGGCGCTTGAGGTGCTTGCGCCAGCGGCCGTCGATGATCGCCGCGTACACCACCCGCTCCATCACCTGCGAGGTGGTCAGGCCCGAGCGCATTTTCAGGTGCAGCAATTTCTGCATCAGTTCGGGGTTGGCCAGCATGTAGCCGACCCGCACGTTGGGTGAAATGCTCTTGGAGTAACTACCCACGTACACCACCTGTTGCAAGTGGTCGAGGCTGGCCAGGCACGGTTGCGGCTCGGTGACCATGTCGGCGTACAGGTTGTTCTCCACAAGGCGGAAACCGTGCTGGCTGGCCAGTTGCAACAGCCGGTGCAACTGCGGCAGTGGGGTGCGCGAGCAGGTCGGGCTGTGCAGGTGCGGCTGGGTGAAGAACGCGGTTGGGCGGTGGTGGGTAAGCAGCTGCTCCAGCTGGTTCAGGTCGTAGCCGGCGGGGGTGCGCGGCACGCCGACCAGGGTGGCGCCCTGGGTGCGCAGGATGCTCATCAGGTTGGGGTAGCCGGGGTCGTCCACCAGCACCACGTCGCCAGGGCGCACCAGCGTGCGTGCGGCCAGGTCCAGGGCCTGGCTGGCGCCGTGGGTGAGCATCAGCTGCGCCGGGTTGGCGACGATCGACAGCTCCTGTTGCAGGTTCTGCGCAGTCAGTGCACGCAGCTCCATCAGGCCCATGGGGTCGCCGTAGCCCGACAGCTCCAGGGGGCTGCCGGCTACCTGGCGCAGGCCACGGCGCAGGCCGTCTTCGTACATCCAGTCGTTGGGCAGCCAGCCGCACCCCGGCTTGTACGGCAGTTGGCGGATTTCGAAGATCTGCTGCAGGTACCACTCGGAGTTGAACGTTGGTCGACTGGTGTCGGCCTCGGCGTTGTGCTGCTCCAGCAGTTCGCCCGCCGCACGGTTGACGAAGAACCCCGCATTGCCACGGCTCACCAGCAGCCCTTGGGCGACCAGCCGGTCGTAGGCCTCGACCACGGTGAAGGTGCTCACCGAATAGCTCGCGGCAAAGGCGCGGATCGACGGGACCTTGGCGCCTGGCTTGAGGGTCTGGTTGTCGATCAGCTCGCGCAGCCCGTCGATGATCTGGTTGACCAGCGGGGTTGAGGAGTCTGGATGTAATTCGAACATTCGTGGCCTTCAGGGTGCGTATCGCCTGGCGTTTGCAGGGTGTACTGCAAGGGCGACCTGTACAGTGCAGTGCGAGATTCATGCCACTGTGCATGGCTCTCTGCGTCGGACATTTTTACATTAGGTGTCGGATATCGCCACATAAAGCATGTTCAGTTCGCGCCAGGCAGTCGCCCTGGGGCGCGTCAGCAGGCCGCCATGGAGGGCCTGCGTGTGTTTGTTCACACCATCCTGCCCGCATTAGCACTGATGTACAGGTGAAATCGCCAGCCATCGGGGTTTCACAGTTTTCCTTGGATAAAAAGAAGCACGGGGTACACAACTGATGGACGCAACATCCACAACCACCACCGCGAAAAGCGGGCACGAGAGCAAGCTCAGTGCCTCGCTGAAGTCGCGCCACCTGACGATGATGTCGATCGCCGGGGTTATTGGCGGCGCCTTGTTCGTCGGTTCCGGCAGCGTGATCCACAGCGCCGGCCCAGCCGCTGTCCTGGCCTATCTGGCAGGCGGCATCCTGGTGGTGCTGATCATGCGCATGCTGGGTGAAATGGCGACTTCCTCGCCAGACACCGGCTCGTTCTCCACCTACGCCGACCGCGCCATTGGCCGTTGGGCCGGTTTCACCATCGGCTGGCTGTACTGGTGGTACTGGGTCATCCTCATGGCCTGGGAAGCCTATGTGGCGGGCAAGATCCTGCATGGCTTCTTCCCTGACGTCAGCGTCAACGTGTTCGTGCTGGCCACGACCCTGCTGCTGATCACCGTCAACTTCTTCAACGTCAAGCACTACGGTGAGTTCGAGTTCTGGTTCGCCTTGATCAAGGTAATTGCGATTGTCTGCTTCCTGATCGTGTGTACCGCTGCCGTGATGAACGTCTGGCAGTTCGGTGAGGTGCGTGGCATCAGCCATCTCACCGCCGAAGGCTTCATGCCCAATGGCATCACCACCGTGATCGGTGCCCTGCTCGGGGTGATGTTCGCCTTCCTTGGCGCCGAAATCGTCACGATCGCGGCCTCCGAAGCCAAGGACCCTGCGGCGCAGATCGTCAAGGCGACCAACTCGGTGGTTTGGCGTGTGTGCCTGTTCTACGTCGGCTCGATCTTCCTGATCGTCTGCCTGGTACCGTGGAACGACCCGCACCTGGGCGTCTCCGGCTACGGTGCCTACCGCCGTACCCTGGAACTGCTGGGCGTGCCGTATGCCGAACTGCTGATGAACTTCGTGGTGCTGACCTCGGTGAGCAGCTGCCTGATCTCCGGCCACTACACCGCCTCGCGCATGCTGTTCTCCCTGGCCCAGCGTGGCGACGCGCCGTCGTTCTTCAAGATCACCCGCGCCGGCACCGGTGTACCGGTGTACGCGATCATGGGCTCGTGCGCCGTGGCCGTGGTGTGTGCGCTGATCAACTTCAGCGAGACCCTGCGCCCGAAAGACGTACTGGACACCCTGATGAACACCACTGGCATGATCGCCCTGCTGGTGTACCTGGTCATCGCCTTCTCGCAACTGCGCATGCGCCGCAAGCTGATTGCCGAGGGCAAGGAAGTACGCCTGAAGATGTGGCTGTTCCCGTGGCTGACCTACCTGGTGATCGCGTTCATCGTGGCCGCCCTGGTAACCATGGCCTTCATGCCTGACTACCAGATCCTGGTGATCTCTACCGGTATCGCTGCGGCGATCGTGGTGGCAATGGGTGTGGTGCACCAGATCCGCTCTGGCAGCAAGCAGCACTAAGCGTCACTCGCGTTTGGAAACGGCCGGCTCCCTTGGGGACCCGGCCGTTTCGCGTTGTTGAGCCTGGGTTTTTTCTGCAGGCATGTGGAAGCGCTGGTTCATCCACGGTGAGCCGAGCAGAGCGGCGGCGGCGATCAGGGCCAGGATGGCGAGGGCGATGGAGGTCTTCATGGACGTGCGCATAAAGGGACTGACTTCAAGCATAGGCGGTCAGTTCCGGCCTCATCGCCGCTACAGTTCAGCGTTCGCGGGCTTGCCGCTGATAACCGTCAGGTGAAGCTGGCGAAATGCGCCTGCATCCGTGCCGCATCCGCCTGTTGCCCGCTGAACAGCTCGAACGCCTTCACCGCCTGGAACACGGCCATGTTGCTGCCATCCAGGGTGCGGCAACCCAGTGCCCGGGCCGCGCGCAGCAGTTCGGTCTCCAGGGGGAAGTAGATGATTTCCGCCACCCACAGGCGTGCATGCAGCAACGCTACCGGCAGTGGGGTGCCCGGTAGCTTGGCCATGCCCACCGGGGTGGTGTTGACCAGCCCGTCCGCTTCGGCCAATGCTGTGGCCAGGTCCGTGCCGACCACGGCACGACCGGCGCCGAAATGAGCGTTCAGGTTGTCTACCAATGCCTGTGCACGGGCAGCGTCCACTTCGAACAGCACCAGCCGCTCGACCCCTTCACCCAGCAGGGCATGGGCCACGGCCGAGCCTGCACCGCCAGCGCCCATCTGCACCACCTGGCGCCGCGCGACGTCGGGCAGGCCACGGCGCAAGCCCTCGGCAAAACCCAGGCAATCGGTGTTGTGGCCGACCCGCTTGCCGTCCTTGAGCACCACGGTGTTCACCGCACCGATGCCACGGGCTTCGTCGGACAGCTCGTCGAGCAACGGCAGAATCGCCTGCTTGAACGGGTAGGTGATGTTGAGCCCGGTAAAACCGGTGTGCTGCGCGGCGTCAAGCAGGCCGGGCAGGGCGCTGTCGTCCAGTTGCAACTGGTCGGCATCGATCAGGCGGTACAGGTAACGCAAGGCCTGCGCGTCGCCTTCGTGTTCGTGCAGGGCGGGGGTGCGCGACAGCTGGATGCCGCGGCCGATCAGGCCGGCGAGGATGGCTTGTTGGCTCATGCCGTGCGCTCCTGGAACATTTCGGCGAAGTGGCTCAGGGCCATGCGGTAGCCATGGCTGCCCAGGCCGCAGATGACACCGACGGCGATGGAAGAGACGAACGACAGGTGACGGAACGGCTCGCGCTTGTGCACGTTGGACAAGTGCACTTCGATGACCGGCAGCTCGCTGGCCACCAGGGCATCGCGGATGGCGACCGATGTGTGGGTCCAGGCGCCAGGGTTGATCACGATACCGGCGCAACGGCCACGGGCGGCGTGGACCCAGTCGATCAGTTCGCCTTCGTGGTTGGTTTGGCGGAATTCGATTTCCAGGCCGTGGGCATGGGCAGTATCGGCACACCCTTGAGCCAGGTCGGCAAGGGTTTCATGGCCGTATTGGGCAGGCTCGCGGGTGCCCAGCATGTTCAGGTTGGGGCCGTTGAGCACGAGAATAAGGGGCTTCATGACGGGCATCACTTTGTTGTTGTTGGATGCGCTTAGTTTTGTACTGACTGGTTAGTTCCGTCAATTGGACAGCCACTTCGCACCGGGAAAGTGGGCGATTATCGAACTGCGTTGGTGATTACAAAATTGTAATGTTGCCGCCACCGCCCCGATAACCAACCCTTTCTACAGTCCCTCGCCAACGCTTCGCCGAGAGGACTTGATTCGTGCCCATCCCCCGCAAGATCGCCTTGCTCTGCCTGTTGCTGGCCGGTGCCACCAGCGCCCAGGCCAGCCAGAGCCTGAGCCTGCCCCAGGCGCTTGCCGCCGCCTTTGCCCAGAACCCGGAGCTGGCTGCGGCCGGCCGCGAAATCGGCATTGCCGAAGGTGAACGGCGCCAGGCCGGGTTGCTCCCCAACCCCGAGCTGGCCTGGGAAGTCGAGGACACCCGCCGTGACACCAGCACCACCACCGTCACCCTCAGCCAACCGCTGGAGCTGGGCGGCAAGCGCGGGGCACGTATCGCCGTGGCCGGTGCTGGCCAGGCCATTGCCCAGCTCGACCTGGAGCGCCAGCGCAACGGCCTGCGGGCCGATGTGGTGCAGGCCTTTCATGCAGCCTTGCGCGCGCAGACCGCGCTGGAGCTGGCGCAGCAGTCGCAGGCACTGACTGAACGCGGGCTGCGGGTTGTGCAAGGGCGGGTCACTGCGGGCCAGTCATCGCCGGTAGAGGCCACCCGTGCCCAGGTGCAGCTGGCCCAGGCCCAGGCCGAAGTGCGCCGCGCACGCACCCAGCGCAGCGTGGCCTACCAGGCGCTGGCCCGCCTGACCGGCAGCCCGCTGGCAGGTTTCGACCAGCTGCAGGCCGCCAACCTTTCGCCGGGCGTTGCGCCCAACGCCGACGCTTTGCTTGAGCAGGTCGAACAGACCGTCGAATGGCGCCTGGCCGCTGCGCAGGTCGAGCGCGGCGATGCTTCCCTGGGTTCGGAAAAGGCCCAGCGTATTCCCAACCTCACCGTCAGCCTTGGCAGCCAGTACAGCCGTGAGGACCGTGAGCGGGTGAACGTGGTTGGCCTGTCCATGCCGTTGCCGTTGTTCGACCGCAACCAGGGCAATGTACTGGCCGCTGCGCGCCGTGCCGACCAGGCGCGTGACCTGCGCAACGCCGTGGAACTGCGCCTGCGCAGTGAAACCCGCAGTGCCGTGAGCCAGTGGGCCACGGCGATGCAGGACGTGCAGGCCTATGACCGCACCATCCTGCCCGCTGCGCAGCAGGCCGTGGATACCGCCACTCGCGGTTTTGAAATGGGCAAGTTCGCCTTTCTCGATGTACTCGACGCCCAGCGCACGCTGATCGAGGCCCGCGGGCTGTACCTCGAGGCGCTGGCCTCGGCGACCGATGCGCGCGCGCAAGTCGAGCGGATCTACGGCGACCTCGATGGCCTGAGCAACACACCGAATAGCAGGAGCAACAATGACTAACCCACGCAAGCTAGCCCTTCTGGCCGCCGCCGTCGCCGCACTCGGCCTTGGCGGCCTGGCCTGGACCGGCAACCTCGGCCAGGCGTCGAAAGCCGAAGCCCGGCACGACGATCATGGCCAAGACAGCCACGGCCACGCCGCAGAGCAGGCCACTGAGGGCCATGCCGAGGAGGGGCACGCTGAAGAAGAAGGCCAGCTGCACCTGTCCATCGCCCAGATCGAAGCCGCCGGCGTGCAACTGGCTGCCGCAGGCCCCCGTGAGTTGGGCATCGCCATCAGCTTCCCAGGTGAAATACGCTTTGACGAGGACCTTACCGCCCACGTCGTCCCCCGTGTGCCGGGCGTCGTCGAGGCGGTGCACGCCGAGCTGGGCCAGGCGGTCAAGCGCGGCCAGGTGCTGGCGGTGATCGCCAGCCAGCAGATCTCCGACCTGCGCAGCGAGCAGCAGGCCGCCCAGCGTCGTCTGGAGCTGGCGCGGCTGACCTTCCAGCGTGAACAGCAACTGTGGCAGGAGCGCATCAGCGCCGAGCAGGATTACCTGCAGGCGCGCCAGGCATTGCAGGAGGCCGAGATCGCCTTGGCCAACGCCCGGCAGAAGGTCGCCGCCGTGGGCCCGGCCGGTGCCGGTAATCGCTATGAGCTACGTGCGCCATTCGATGCGGTGGTCGTGGAAAAGCACCTGACTGCAGGCGAAGTGGTTGACGAGACCAGCAACGCTTTCACCCTGTCTGACTTGAGCCGTGTGTGGGCCACCTTCGCCGTGGCCCCGCGTGACCTTGGCAAGGTCGTGACTGGCCGCGATGTCACGGTCAGTGCGCCGGACCTGGGCGCCCAGGTCGAGGGCAAGGTCAACTACGTCGGCAGCCTGCTCGGTGAGCAGAACCGCGCCGCTACCGTGCGCGCCACCCTCGCCAACCCCAACGGGGCCTGGCGCCCAGGGCTGTTCGTCAACATTGCTGTCAGCGTCGAGCGCTTCAAGGCCGCCGTGACGGTGCCGGAAAACGCCCTGCAAACCTGGGAAGAGCAGACCGTGGTGTTTGCCCGCACCGAGGAAGGCTTCGAGGCCCGCCCGGTAACGACTGGCCGCCGCGATGCTGGCCAGGTAGAGATTCTCGGCGGCCTGGCCGCCGGTACTCAGGTAGCGGCCGCCGGCAGCTTTGTCCTCAAGTCGGAGCTGGGCAAAGGCTCGGCCGAGCACAGCCATTGATCACGGGGACACCTGCATGTTCGAACGCCTGATTCAATTCGCCATCGAGCAGCGCCTGGTGGTGATGCTGGCCGTGGTCCTGATGGCCGCGGTGGGTATCCACAGCTACCAGAAACTGCCGATCGACGCTGTGCCGGACATTACCAACGTCCAGGTGCAGATCAACACCGCCGCCCCCGGTTATTCGCCGCTGGAGACCGAGCAGCGCATCACCTTTGCCATCGAAACCGCCATGGCTGGCCTGCCTGGGCTGAAGCAGACCCGCTCGCTGTCGCGTTCGGGCTTGTCGCAGGTTACGGTGATTTTCGATGATGGCACCGACGTGTTCTTCGCCCGCCAGTTGGTCAACGAGCGCCTGCAAGTGGCTCGCGAGCAATTGCCCGAGGGGATAGAAGCGGGCATGGGGCCGATCTCCACCGGGCTGGGGGAAATCTTCCTGTGGACGGTGGAAGCCGAGGAGGGGGCGCTCAAGGAAGACGGCACACCCTACACCCCAACCGACCTGCGGGTGATCCAGGACTGGATCATCAAGCCACAGCTGCGCAATGTGCCGGGGGTGGCCGAGGTCAACAGCATTGGTGGCCATGCCAAGCAATACCTGATTGCGCCGGAGCCCAAACGCCTGGCGGCCTACAAGCTCACCCTCAATGACCTGATCGCGGCGTTGGAACGCAACAACGCCAACGTCGGCGCCGGTTACATCGAGCGCAATGGCGAACAGTTGCTGATTCGCGCACCGGGCCAGGTGGCGTCGGCTGAAGACATCGCCAACATTGTCATCTCCAGCGTCGATGGCACGCCAATCCGTGTCAGCCATGTTGCCGAGGTTGGCCTGGGCGAAGAGCTTCGCTCGGGTGCGGCCACCGAAAATGGCCGGGAGGTGGTGCTGGGCACGGTGTTCATGCTGATTGGCGAGAACAGCCGCACGGTGTCCCAGGCGGTCGCCGCCAAATTGGTCGAGATCAACCGCAACCTGCCCAAGGGGGTGGTGGCGGTGACCGTGTACGACCGCACCAACCTGGTGGAAAAAGCCATCGCCACGGTGAAGAAGAACCTGATCGAAGGGGCCATCCTGGTCATTGCCGTGCTGTTCCTGTTCCTGGGCAACATCCGCGCCGCACTGATCACCGCAATGGTCATCCCGCTGTCGATGCTGTTCACTTTCACTGGCATGTTCAGCAACAAGGTCAGCGCCAACTTGATGAGCCTAGGCGCGCTGGACTTCGGCATTATCGTCGACGGTGCGGTGGTGATCGTGGAAAACGCCATCCGCCGCCTGGCCCATGCCCAGCAACGCCATGGCCGCATGCTGACCCGCAGCGAGCGCTTCCATGAAGTGTTCGCCGCCGCCCGCGAGGCGCGCCGGCCGCTGATCTACGGGCAGTTGATCATCATGGTGGTGTACCTGCCGATCTTTGCCCTGACCGGTGTCGAGGGCAAGATGTTCCACCCCATGGCCTTTACCGTGGTCATGGCCTTGCTCGGCGCCATGATTCTTTCGGTCACGTTCGTGCCGGCGGCCATTGCCCTGTTCGTCACCGGCAAGGTCAAGGAAGAAGAAGGCCTGGTGATGCGCACGGCGCGCCAGCGTTATGCACCGGTGCTGGCCTGGGTGCTGGGCCGGCGCAAGGTGGCGTTTGCCGCCGCTGCCGCCCTGGTGCTGTTGTCCGGGGTCATGGCCAGCCGCATGGGCAGCGAGTTCATCCCCAGCCTCAGCGAGGGCGACTTTGCCTTGCAGGCCCTGCGTGTGCCGGGTACCAGCCTGTCGCAGTCGGTGGACATGCAGCAGCGCCTGGAGCAGGCGATCGTCGCCCAGGTGCCGGAGGTGGAGCGGGTGTTCGCCCGTACCGGTACTGCCGAAATCGCCTCTGACCCGATGCCACCGAACATCTCCGACGCCTATGTGATGTTGCGCCCGCGCGAGCAGTGGGTAGATCCGGGCAAGCCGCGTGACGAACTGATCGCCGAGGTGCAACGTGCTGCCGCCAGCGTACCGGGCAGCAACTACGAGCTGTCGCAGCCGATCCAGTTGCGTTTCAACGAGCTGATTTCCGGGGTGCGCAGCGATGTGGCGGTGAAGTTGTTCGGTGATGACATGGATGTGCTCAACCGCACCGCCGCGCAAATCGCCAGCAGCCTGCAAGGTGTCGCGGGTGCGTCCGAGGTGAAGGTGGAGCAAACCACCGGCCTGCCGGTGCTGACCATCGACATCGACCGCGACAAGGCGGCGCGCCATGGCCTGAACGTGGGCGACGTGCAGGACGCCATCGCCATTGCCGTGGGTGGCCGCACGGCAGGCACACTGTATGAAGGCGACCGGCGCTTCGACATGGTGGTGCGCCTGCCCGAAACCTTGCGCACGGATGTGGACGGGCTTTCCAGCCTGCTGATTCCGGTACCGGCCAGTGCCACTGCGGGCGCTGCGCAAATCGGCTTTATCCCGCTGTCTCAGTTGGCCACGTTGAACCTGCAACTGGGGCCTAACCAGGTCAGCCGCGAGGATGGCAAGCGGGTGGTGGTGGTCAGCGCCAACGTTCGCGGGCGTGACCTGGGCTCGTTCGTGGAGGATGCCGAACAGACCCTGATCCAGCAGGTGCAGATTCCACCGGGTTACTGGACACGCTGGGGTGGGCAGTTCGAACAGTTGCAATCGGCAACCGAGCGCCTGCAGGTGGTGGTGCCGGTAGCCTTGCTGCTGGTCATGGCACTGTTGCTGATGATGTTCAATAACCTCAGGGATGGCTTGCTGGTGTTCACCGGTATTCCGTTTGCCCTGACCGGTGGGGTGCTGGCGCTGTGGTTGCGGGACATCCCGTTGTCCATCTCGGCGGGTGTGGGTTTCATTGCGCTGTCGGGGGTGGCAGTGCTCAACGGGCTGGTGATGATCGCCTTTATCCGTGGCCTGCGCGAAGAAGGGCGCCCGTTGCGGGTGGCGGTAGAAGAGGGCGCCTTGACGCGCTTGCGGCCGGTGCTGATGACCGCGCTGGTGGCTTCGCTGGGGTTCATTCCGATGGCCTTGGCCACGGGGACCGGGGCTGAGGTGCAGCGGCCGCTGGCGACGGTGGTGATTGGTGGGATCCTGTCTTCTACTGCGTTGACGTTGCTGGTTCTGCCTGCGTTGTATCAGTGGGCGTATCGGCGGGAAGAGGCGCAAGAGGGCTGAGAGCCAGGGGCCGCTTTGCGGCCCATCGCGACACAAGGCCGCTCCTACAGGATTGCGTATTTCCCTGTAGGAGCGGCCTTGTGTCGCGATGGGCTGCAAAAGCAGCCCCGACAATCTCAGACAGTACTACGAACTCCAGACTGCACGCCGTCTACCCCCCCCCTCATCATGCAACGAAATCCGCGAAGTCTCCGGCAACGCCAACCCGCCCACCAGCGCCACCAGCGCAATCACCACCAGGTAAAACGCCGGTGCCAGGCTGCTGCCGGTCTGCCCGATCAGCCAGGTCGCCACCAGCGGCGCGGTGCCGCCAAACAGCGTATAGGCCACGTTGTAGGTAATCGCCGAAGCGGTGTAGCGGGTGCGGGTTGGGAAGCTTTCGGACAGCAACGCCGCAGTGACCACGCCACTGCACAACGCGCCCACCGCCAACAGAATCACCCCCAGCAGTGCACCCGACATCGAGCCAGAGCTGGCCAGCCAGTATGCCGGGAACACGCACAGCATCACCCACAGGCAAGTAAAGCCGATGGTCTTGCGCCGCCCCACTCGGTCCGAGAACGCGCCGGCCAGCGGGCAGCCGACGGCGGCGAACAGCAGGGCCACGGTGGTCACCAGTAGCGACTGTGCGCGGGTCAGGTTGCCCACCAGTTGCAGGTACGTGGCGAAGTAGGTGGTGAACATGTAGAACGACAGGGCGGTCAGCGAGATGAACGCCCCCAGGTTGCGAATGACCCGGCCATGGTGACGCAGGGTGTATTTGAGCGGCGAATGCTCATGTTCCTTGCCTTGGGCGACGGCTTCGCGGAATGCCGGGGTTTCTTCCATGCGCCAGCGCAGGTACAGACCGACCAGCCCCAGCGGCGCGGCAATCAGGAATGGAACGCGCCAGCCCCAGGCATTCATTGCCTCGGCCGACAGGCTGGCTTCCAGCCCATAGGCGATCACTGCGGCGCAGGCGAAGGCGGAAAAGGTCGAGACCGGCACGAAACTGCCGTAAAACGCACGCCTGTCGTTAGGTGCGTGCTCCATCAAGTAGGCACAGGCCCCCGCGTACTCGCCACCGGCAGAAAAGCCCTGCAGGCAGCGCGCCAGGGTGAGCAGCACGGGGGCTGCCAGGCCAATGCTGGCGTAGGTCGGCAGCAGGCCGATCAGGGTGGTGGAGCCGGCCATCAAGAGGATTGTCAGCGACAGGATGCGCTTGCGCCCCAGGCGGTCGCCCAGCGCGCCGAACACGATCCCGCCCAGCGGGCGAAGGGCAAAGGCCACGGCAAACACCGCGAACGTTTTGAGCAACGCCACGCTGGGGTCTTCGCTGGCAAAGAACTGGCTGGCGATCAGCGTGGCAAGAAAGCCATACACGGCGAAGTCGAACCATTCGACGAAATTGCCGATGGCCGAGGCGGCGATCACCCTGCGCAGGGTGGCGGGGGATACCTCGTGAGGTGCGGACATGCGGGTGCTCTCCGGTTCCATTGGCAGCCATGATGAACGTGGCGCGGTCGGGCCGCGCCATCATTGTTGTGCTTGCCAGTAGATAACCGGGTGCAAAAAGGTGCTTTGTCGAGGGCGACCTCGGGATACCTGATTCAACCGGTATAACGGTTTACAGCCGGCCGACCTTCCAGGGGGCGTACTCCAGTTCGCTGTAGCCTTCGGCTTTGCCGTGCATGTC
>NZ_BCBI01000072.1:0-25372 GCF_001320565.1 Pseudomonas sp. NBRC 111132 | reverse complement strand
CGGCCGTTAGACCGCCAGAAAGCTGACATGTTCCTCACTACGGACCTAAATTCCGTTCTTTGTTTCCCTTGGAGATCCTCATGGCGCTTGAACGCTGCGACGTGGAAAAGATCGCCCATCTGGCCCGCCTGGGCCTCAATGATGGCGAACTGCCACGCATTACCGACGCCCTGAACAGCATTCTCGGCCTTGTAGACCAGATGCAAGCGGTCGACACCACTGGCATCGAGCCACTGGCCCACCCGCTGGAGGCCAGCCAGCGCCTGCGCCCTGACCAGGTCACCGAAAGCAACCAGCGCGACGCCTACCAGGCGATCGCACCGTCGACCGAAAGCGGTCTGTACCTGGTTCCCAAAGTCATCGAGTAAGGGATAGAACCTGCCATGCATCAATTTACCCTGGCCGAGATCGCCCGCGGACTCGCCGACAAATCGTTTTCTTCCGAAGAGCTGACCCGCGCGCTGCTGGCGCGCATCAAACAGCTCGACCCGCAGATCAACAGCTTCATCAGCGTCACCGAAGACCTGGCCCTGGGCCAGGCACGTGCCGCCGACGCCCGTCGCGCCGCTGGCGAAACCGGCGCGCTGCTGGGGGCGCCGATCGCCCACAAAGACCTGTTCTGCACCAACGGCGTACGCACCAGCTGCGGCTCGAAGATGCTCGACAACTTCAAGGCGCCGTATGACGCCACCGTGGTCGCCAAGCTGGCCGAAGCCGGCATGGTCACCCTGGGCAAGACCAACATGGACGAATTCGCCATGGGTTCGGCCAACGAGTCCAGCCACTACGGCGCGGTGAAGAACCCGTGGAACCTCGAGCACGTACCCGGCGGCTCGTCCGGTGGCTCGGCCGCTGCAGTGGCCGCGCGCCTGCTGCCCGCCACCACCGGTACCGACACCGGCGGCTCGATCCGCCAGCCAGCTGCACTGACCAACCTCACCGGCCTCAAGCCGACGTACGGTCGTGTGTCGCGCTGGGGCATGATCGCCTACGCCTCCAGCCTCGACCAGGGCGGCCCGCTGGCCCGCACCGCCGAGGACTGCGCCCTGCTGCTGCAAGGCATGGCCGGTTTCGACGCCAAGGACTCCACCAGCATCGAAGAGCCAGTGCCGGACTACAGCGCCAACCTGAACGCTTCGCTGCAGGGCCTGCGCATCGGCCTGCCGAAAGAGTACTTTGGCGCAGGCCTCGACCCACGCATCGCCGAACTGGTCCAGGCCAGCGTCAAGGAGCTGGAAAAGCTCGGTGCGGTGGTCAAGGAAATCAGCCTGCCGAACATGCAGCACGCCATCCCGGCCTACTACGTGATCGCCCCGGCTGAAGCCTCTTCCAACCTGTCGCGCTTCGACGGCGTGCGCTTCGGCTACCGCTGCGAAGAGCCCAAAGACCTCACCGACCTGTACAAGCGTTCCCGCGGCGAAGGCTTCGGCGTTGAAGTACAGCGCCGCATCATGGTCGGCACCTACGCGCTGTCGGCGGGCTACTACGACGCCTACTACGTGAAGGCGCAGCAAATCCGCCGCCTGATCAAGAACGACTTCATGGCCGCCTTCAACGATGTCGACCTGATCCTCGGCCCGACCACGCCAAACCCGGCCTGGAAGCTCGGCGCCAAGAGCAGCGACCCGGTCGCCGCCTACCTGGAAGACGTCTACACCATCACCGCCAACCTGGCGGGCCTGCCGGGCCTGTCGATGCCCGCTGGCTTCGTCGACGGCCTGCCAGTCGGCGTGCAACTGCTGGCGCCGTACTTCCAGGAAGGCCGCTTGCTCAACGTCGCGCACCGCTACCAGCAAGTGACCGACTGGCACACCCGCGCCCCCAACGGCTTCTGAGGAATTCACACATGCAATGGGAAGTTGTGATCGGGCTGGAAATCCACACTCAGCTCGCCACCCAGTCGAAGATTTTCTCCGGCAGCGCCACCACCTTTGGCTCCGAGCCGAACACCCAGGCCAGCCTGGTTGACCTGGGCATGCCCGGTGTACTGCCGGTGCTGAACCAGGAAGCCGTGCGCATGGCGTGCATGTTCGGCCTGGCCATCGACGCCGAAATCGGCAAGCGCAACGTGTTCGCGCGCAAGAACTACTTCTACCCGGACCTGCCCAAGGGCTACCAGATCAGCCAGATGGACCTGCCGATCGTCGGCAAGGGCCACCTGGACATCGCCCTGGAAGACGGCACCATCAAGCGCATCGGCGTAACCCGTGCGCACCTGGAAGAAGACGCTGGCAAGAGCCTGCACGAAGACTTCAGCGGTTCCACCGGCATCGACTTGAACCGTGCCGGCACGCCACTGCTGGAAATCGTCTCCGAGCCTGACATGCGCAGCGCCAAGGAAGCCGTGGCTTACGTCAAGGCGATCCACGCGCTGGTACGTTACCTGGGCATCTGCGATGGCAACATGGCCGAAGGTTCGCTGCGTTGCGACTGCAACGTGTCGATCCGCCCGAAAGGCCAGACCGAGTTCGGCACCCGCTGCGAGATCAAGAACGTCAACTCGTTCCGCTTCATCGAGCGCGCGATCAACAGCGAAATCCAACGCCAGATCGACTTGATCGAAGACGGCGGCAAGGTGGTGCAGGAAACCCGCCTGTACGACCCGAACAAAGACGAAACCCGCTCCATGCGCAGCAAGGAGGAAGCCAACGACTATCGCTACTTCCCCGACCCGGACCTGCTGCCGGTGGTGATCGAGGACAGCTTCCTCGACACCATTCGCGCCGGCCTGCCAGAGCTGCCACCACAGAAAGTCGAGCGTTTCCAGAGCCAGTACGGCCTGTCGGCATACGACGCCAACGTGTTGGCCTCCAGCCGCGAACAGGCAGATTACTTCGAAGAAGTAGTGAAGATCGGTGGCGACGCCAAGCTGGCGGCCAACTGGGTCATGGTCGAACTGGGCAGCCTGCTGAACAAGCTGGGTGTCGAAATCGACCAGGCGCCGGTCAGCGCCGCGCAACTGGGCGGCATGCTGCTGCGCATTCGCGACAACACCATCAGCGGCAAAATCGCCAAGACCGTGTTCGAGGCCATGGCCGCCGGTGAAGGCGATGCCGACAGCATCATCGACAGCAAGGGCCTGAAACAGGTTACCGACACCGGTGCGATCGACAAGATGCTCGACGAAATGCTGGCAGCCAATGCCGAGCAGGTCGAACAGTACCGCGCAGCCGATGAGGCCAAGCGCGGCAAGATGTTCGGCTTCTTCGTCGGCCAGGCCATGAAAGCTTCCAAAGGCAAGGCCAACCCGGGGCAGGTGAACCAATTGCTCAAAGCCAAGCTCGAAGGGTGATTGTTTTACCCCCGTAATGCTGCGAGGGCTTTGCCCTCGTTCGCGGCAACAGCCGCTTCCAAAGCTACGGCGACGCGCCCAAGGGCTGCGCCGTAGCTTTGGAAGCGGCTGTTGCCGCGAATGGCCGCACTAGGAGAGCACCTGACTTGCTAAAACGATCCCTCGGCACACTGGCCCTCTTCTCCTTCCTGGCCGGCTGCGCCAGCCACGACATCGACCCACGCGGTTACGACCAGACGGGCACCGCCTCCTATTACGGCTCGCGCCACCACGGCAAACGCACCGCCAGCGGCGAACCATTCAACCAGCACGGCCTTACCGCCGCCCACCGCAGCCTGCCTTTCGGTACCCGCGTACTGGTCACCAACATGGCCAACCAGCGCAGCGTGGTGGTACGCATCAACGACCGAGGCCCGCACACCCGTGGCCGATTGATCGACTTGTCTCGCGCCGCAGCAGAAAAAATCGGCATGCTCCGTAGCGGAACAGCGCGCGTGCGAGTACAAGGGCTTAGCGACTGACGCGACAGGAGTCCGACCATTTTCGACCTGGCCACCCTTCCCACCTTTAGCCTGCTGCAACTGGGCATTGCCCTGCTGTTGCTGATCGGCGGCGCCGAGCTACTGGTGCGCGCCGCGTTGCGCCTGGCACAGCGCCTGCACGTGCGCCCACTGATCATCGGCCTGAGCCTGGTGGCGTTCGGCAGTACCGCGCCACAATTGACCGTGAGCCTGCAGGCTGCCTACCAGGGAGCACCCGATGTGGCGGTCGGCAGCGTGGTCGGCAGCAACATCTTCAACATCCTGGTCATTCTTGGCCTGGCCGCGCTGATCATCCCGCTGCGCGTGTCACGCCAACTGGTGCGCCTGGACATTCCGTTGATGATCATCGCCAGCGGGCTGGTGTACGCATTGTCCACCAACGGCCACCTGGGCCGAGTGGAAGGGGCACTGCTACTGCTGGGTCTGGCTGGTTACCTGGCAATGCTCTGGCACCAGTCCCGCCACTATGCACGCACTTACCCCGCCCCGGATGCTGCCAGGTCCAGCGCCGGGCGCTTCTGGTCAGGCACGCTGCTGCAGGTGTTGGTCGGCCTTGGCCTGCTGAGCCTGGCGGGCCACTTACTGCTGGAAGCCGCCGTCGAGGTGGCTACCGACCTGGGCCTGTCCGAGCGCATCATCGGCCTGACAGTCGTCGCCGTCTGCACCTCCCTGCCGGAACTGGCCGCAGCGCTGATTGCCGCCCTGCGTGGCGAACGGGAGATTGCCGTGGGCACGGTCATCGGCAGCAACCTGTTCAACCTGCTGGCCGTGCTGGGCCTGACCGCGCTGATCGCCCCAGAACCGCTGTCGATCTCGCCCAACGCGCTGTCTTTCGACTTGCCTGTAATGCTCGGCGTTGCCCTATTGAGCCTGCCAGTGTTCTATTCCGGCTACCGCATCACCCGCGCCGAAGGCCTGGTGTTTCTTTGCCTGTACCTGGTCTATGGCCTGCATGTGGCAGCCTTTACCATGGGCATGCCGCTGGCCGGCCGCCTGGAACGATTGATGCTGTTCTATGTACTGCCAGTGCTCGCCATGGTGTTGCTGTACACCACCGTACGTGCCTGGCGCCGCCAACACTAAGGAAAACAACATGGCTGATAGCAACAAGACCGGCGAGCAAATTCGCCGTCAGGTAATGGGCGATGCATTCGTCGATCGCGCACTGGGCAATGCCACCGACTTCACCCAGCCGCTGCAGGACTTCGTCAATGAACATGCCTGGGGCAGTGTGTGGGCGCGTGACGGATTACCTCTGAAAACTCGCAGCCTGATTACCTTGGCCACGCTGACGGCACTGAAGTGCCCGCAGGAGCTCAAGGGGCATGTGCGCGGGGCGTTGAACAATGGCTGTACGGTCGAGGAAATCCGCGAGGCGTTGCTGCATTGTGCAGTGTATGCGGGCGTGCCGGCGGCGATTGATGCCTTCAGGGCCGCGCAGGAAGTGATCGACAGCTACCAAGGCTGACGCAGCCTTTTCCAGTACCAGCCTCTTCGCGGTCACGCCCGCGAAGAGGCTGGTACTGCCTTGCCTATTTGGCCTGGCGAGCCTTCTTCAGCTTGAAGGCCACCCACAGTACGGCAATCCAAGCCGGGATCAGCATCACCGAGATGCGAATCGGCGGGGTCAGGTACATCACCACCAATATCAGCACGATGAACGCCAGACACAGGTAGTTGGTCAGCGGGTGCCCCAGGCTTTTGTAGAAGGGGATGATGCCGGCAGCCAGCTTGGCCTTGCGGAATTTCAGGTGAGTAATGCTGATGCTCGCCCAGTTGATCACCAGCGCCGACACCGCCAGCGCCATCAGCAAGCCAAAGGCCTCGCCCGGCATCAGGTAGTTGATCAGCACGCACAGGCCGGTCGCGAAGGCCGACACGCCCAGCGCGGTCAGCGGTACACCGCTGCGGCTTACCTTCAGCAGCTGGCGCGGCGCATCACCTTGGCTAGCCAGGCCGAACAGCATGCGGCTGTTGGCGTACACACAGCTGTTGTACACCGACAGCGCAGCCGTCAGCACCACGATATTGAGGATGGTCGCCACCAGGTCGCTGTCCAGCTCATGGAAGATCATCACGAACGGGCTACCGCCCTGCACTACCTTCTGCCACGGGTACAGCGACAACAGCACCGCCAAGGCACCGATGTAGAAGATCAGGATGCGGTACACCACTTGGTTGGTGGCTTTGGGGATGCTCTGGCGGGGGTTGTCGGCTTCGGCGGCGGTGATACCCACCAGCTCCAGGCCGCCGAACGAGAACATGATCACCGCCAAGGCCATCACCAAGCCGCTGACGCCGTTAGGGAAGAAGCCGCCGTACTGCCACAGGTTGGCCACGCTGGCATCCGGGCCGCCATGGCCGCTGCTCAACAGCCAGGCGCCAAAGCCGATCATGCTGACGATGGCCACCACCTTGACCAGGGCGAACCAGAACTCCATCTCGCCGTAGACCTTCACCTGCGTCAGGTTGATCAGGTTGATCGCCACGAAGAAGATCGCCGCGGTGGCCCAGGTAGGAAACTCCGGCCACCAGTACTGCACGTAGATGCCGACCGCCGTCAGTTCGGCCATGCCGACCAGCACGTACACCACCCAGTAATTCCACCCCGAAACGAAGCCGGCGAACTCGCTCCAGTACTGGTGGGCGAAGTGGCTGAAACTACCGGCGACCGGCTCTTCCACGACCATTTCGCCCAACTGGCGCATGATCAGAAAGGCCATCAGGCCGGCGATGGCATAGCCCAGCAGCACGGAGGGGCCGGCCAGCTGGATGGTCTGGGCGATGCCCAGAAACAACCCGGTACCGATGGCCCCGCCCAGCGCGATCAGCTGGATATGGCGATTCTTCAGCCCGCGCTGTAACCGCTCGGGCGTGCTCTGGTCTTGCATGAAGTGTCCTTTAGCTCAGTGAGGCAGTGCTGTTGCTGTTATTTGCAGTCAAGGATCTAGATCCATCCGCCCCACTGCAAGATGAAAATACCAATGTTGGTGGTGATTGCCGCCATTAGCGTGGTAATGACGATGATCGACGCCGCCAGCTCATGGTTACCATTGGCCGCCCGCGCCATCACGTAGCTGGCCGCAGCGGTCGGGCTGCCGATGTAGAGGAACAGGATGCCCAACTCCGCACCGCGAAAGCCACACAACCAAGCCCCCAGGGTACCGAGCAACGGCAAGCAGACCATCTTCACCAGGCTGGCATCGATGGCCAGCCGGCCACAGTCACGCAGCGCCGCCAGCGACAAGGTGCCACCGATGCAGATCAGCGCCAGCGGCAGGGTCATCTGCGCCAGGTAGTCGCCCGAGGTCAGCAGCCAGTTGGGCAGCGGCACCTGGCCGTAAGCCATCGGGGTAGCCACCAGCACGCTGATGATCAACGGGTTGCTGAAAATGCTCTTGCAGATGCTCCATGGGTCGGACTTGAGGTCCGGGCTGTACACCGCCAGCACCACCGCCGACAGCGAGTTGTACATGAGGATGACCAGGCCCGCGAGCACCGCCCCCAGGGAAATACCATAGTCACCGTACAAACTGGCGGCCAGGGCCAAGCCGATCACGCCGTTGTTGCCGCGAAATGCGCCCTGGGTATAGATGCCCCGGTCGGCCAGCGGGCTGCGCCAGATGGCCAGGCCCCAGGCAATGGCGAAGCCGACCAGGGTGGCAGCGATGAAGTACAGCATGACACCGGGTTTGACTGCTGCGGCCAGGTCGGCGTGATAGATACCGAGGAACAGCAGCGCCGGCATGCACACGTTGAACACCAGCTGCGAGGCGACGCGGTTGAAGTTGTCGTCGATCAGGTGGATGCGTTTGAGCAGCACGCCCATGAACAGCATGGCGAAAACCGGTGCCGTGATGTTCAGCGTCTGGATAAGAAGGGCGAGCATGCGCAAGCGATCCTGGAGGGGGTTGCCGTTAGGCGGCTAATAATACGCCAACGGCCGGAATTTGCGGGGATCGCGGGGTGTTATACATAAATTTCTGTCAGTGCCGGCTTCTTCGCGGATAAACCCGCGAAGAAGCCGGCCCTTTGAGCAAAGAATCAGCGTCGAACCGGCCGTTTCTGCAGCTTGCGCTGCAAGGTCCGCCGGTGCATGCCCAGCGCCCGCGCGGTGGCGGAGATATTGCCCTCGTGCTCGTTCAGAACGCGCTGGATGTGCTCCCACTGCAGGCGGTCGACCGACATCGGGTTTTCCGGCACCAGCGTATCCAGGTCGGTGTGCTCCGACAGCAGTGCTGCCAGCACATCATCGGCGTCAGCCGGCTTGCACAGGTAGTTGCAGGCACCGCGCTTGACCGCCTCCACCGCAGTGGCAATGCTCGAATAGCCGGTCAGGATCACCACGCGCATTTCTGGGTCCAGCTCAAGCAGCTTGGGCAGCAGCACCAAGCCCGAGTCGCCGTCCATCTTCAGGTCCAGCGTGGCGTAGTCCGGCAGGTCCTGCTGAGCCAGGATCAAGCCTTCCTCGGCAGAACTGGCAGTGCTCACGCGGAAACCGCGACGGCTCATGGCCCGGGCCATGACCCGGGTGAAGGTGGCATCGTCATCCACCAGCAGCAGGTGCGGCAGCTCTTCGCTTTCGACCTGGTTTTCTTCGCTCATCATTCATCTCCTCGCTTGCCATAGGGCAGGCGCAGTTCGGTCAGGGTGCCACCCTGTTCATGACTATAGAGTTTTACCGAACCGCCCGCACGGGTCACGCTGGCCTTGCTCAAGAACAGGCCCAGGCCGAAGCCTTTGCCCTTGGTGGTAATGAAGGGTTTGCCGATGGCTTCGGCAATGGCCGGCGGCACGCCGGGGCCGTGGTCGCGGATGCTGATGACGATGTCCTGGGCGTCCCAGTCAAGGCGCACTTCCAGGTCATCGGGGCAGGCATCGGCAGCATTGTTCAACAGGTTCAGCAGCGCCTGGGTAAGGTCCGGTGGCGGTGTCAACCGAGGCACCTTGCCGTCGCGCAGACGCTGGAAGCGGTAACTGGCTTCCGGGCGCATCAGGTGCCAGCGGTTCAGCGCTTCGTCCAGCCATGCAGTCACATCCTGCTCGACGATCGCCAGGCGTCGGTTGGCTTCGGCAGCGCGCACCAGCTGTTGCAAGGTTTCCTTGCACAGCTTTACCTGGTCCTGGAGGATCTGCAGGTCCTCCTGCAACAGCGGGTCGGTATGGTCCTGGCGCATTTCGTTGATCAGCACGCTCATGGTCGCCAGCGGCGTACCCAGCTCATGGGCGGCACCGGCAGCCTGGGTGGCCACGGCCAGCAACTGCTCGTCGCGCAGGCTTTCTTCACGCCGTTCGGAACGCAGCTGCTCCTGGCGGCGCAGCTCTTCGGCCATGCGCGCGGCAAAGAAGGTGATCACGGCCGCCGCCAGGGCAATACTCAGCCACATGCCGTAGACCTGCATCTTGTCCCGCGCCATGGGCAAGCCTTCGAGCGGGTAGAACTGCACCAGCAGCAGGCTGTAGGCCGTCAGGGCGATGCCAGACAGGATCAGCGAATACAGCCACGGCAAGGTCACCGCAGCAATCGCCAGCGGCACCAGGTAATACGAAACGAACGGGTTGGTCGAACCGCCGGAGTAATACAGCAAGGCGCTGTGGATCAGCAGGTCACAAGCCAGCTGCAGGGCATACTCCATTTCGGTGACGGGCAGCGACAAGCGCAGGCGCAGGGCCGTGAAGGCACACAGCAGCGAAGACAAGGCCAAGGTGCCGGCCAGCGACAGCCAGGGCAACGGCAGCAGTTCGGTCCAGTAGGCAACGCCCACCGAGCCAGCCTGGGCAGCCAGGACCAGGACCCGAATGACGGTCAGGCGCCAGAGGTTCTGACGGGTAGCGGACAACGGTTGTACGGCAGCGAGCATGAGCTCTCCTGATGAGTGCTCCAGAAAATCGGCTGGAGTATACCGAAGCCTGGCGCCTAGCTGCAGCGATGCGGCAAAGCGCCACACTTTGTCACAGGTTGATGATGGCACTTTTGAACCCACTACACTGTTGCCGGTCTGATGGGCCATGCGTGGAATGGACAACCAGACGCCACGCCTTTTATTGCCAAGGAGTACCACATGCAAATCCCACGTCGCGGCACCGCCTTCATCCTGTCTTGCGGCCTGCTCGCCAGCCTGCCGGCGCTGGCGGCCGATGAACCGCGTTTCAACCAGGTATCGCTGCGTGCCGAAGTCAGCAAGGAAGTGGCGCGCGACCTGATGGTCGTGACCTTGTACAGCGAAGCGCAGAACAGCGACCCGGGCAAGCTCGCCAAGCAGATCACCGAAACCATGAACAAGGCCGTGCAGCAGTCGCGTCAGGTCAAGGACGTGAAGATCAGCCAGGGAAGCCGCAACAGCTACCCGGTATATGACAGCAAGGGCCAGAAGATCACCGGCTGGCGCGAGCGCGCCGAACTGCGCCTGGAAAGCGCCAACTTCCCGGCCTTGTCCCAGCTGACCGCCGACCTGCTGCAAGAGCTGAAAATGGGCGGCATGGACTTCTCCATCGCCCCGGCCACGCGCAAGGCCAGCGAAGATGCACTGCTCAAGGATGCGGTCGATGCCTTCAAGGCACGCGCGCAGCTGGCCACAGAAGCGCTGGGCGGCAAGGGCTACAAAGTGGTCAACCTGAACCTCAACAGCAGCGGCTACCCACGCCCGTACCTGCGTAGCGCACCGATGGCGATGAAGGCCATGGGGGCTGATGAAGCGGCACCAGCGCCGGATATCGAAGCAGGCACCAGTGAAGTGAGCATGAATGCCGATGGCCTGATCGAAGTGCAGATGCCTTAACGGGCTCACGAAACACCTGTGGGAGCGGCTGCGCCCGCTCTCCCAGGCATCGCGTCAAACAGATTTTCAGAAGCTTCCTACGCACCATTAAGGTGCCTCCTACATATACTCCCGCCTCGAAACATCCTGCAAAATGCCATCATTTTGCCCGCGCAAACGTTTAACTTCGCCGAAAGTTATACCGATGCGACATCCATGTACGGCCGTACCACTTTTCCGGCGCCAACTATCCTTCTTCCTGTTGCATTGGGAACACCCCCTGCATAAGTATCCGCAGGTCGGCTCACGAGGCCACCTCATCCAAAAAATGACAACAATGAGGCCACCATGCTCAAACACGCAGTCATTCCGTTCCTGCTTGGCGCAGGCTTGCTCACCGGTGCACCGTCGGCCTTGGCCGCGTCCAACCTGGTGTTCTGCTCCGAGGGCAGCCCGGCCGGTTTCGACCCGGGGCAGTACACCACCGGGACCGACTTCGACGCCTCGGCCGAGACCGTGTTCAACCGCCTGACCCAGTTCGAACGTGGTGGCACGGCCGTCATCCCGGGCCTGGCGACCAAATGGGAAGTGTCCGACGACGGCAAGACCTACACCTTCCACCTGCGCGAAGGGGTCAAGTTCCATACCACCGACTACTTCAAGCCCAGCCGCCCGTTCAACGCCGACGACGTGTTGTTCACCTTCAACCGCATGCTCGACAAGGAGCAACCGTTCCGCAAGGCTTACCCCACCGAGTTCCCGTACTTCACCGACATGGGCATGGACAAGAACATCGCCAAAGTGGAGAAGCTCGACGAGCACACGGTGAAGTTCACCCTCAACGAAGTCGATGCCGCGTTCATCCAGAACCTGGCCATGAGCTTCGCCTCGATTCAGTCCGCCGAATACGCCGACCGGCTGCTCAAGGACGGCAAGGCCGCCGACATCAACCAGAAGCCTATCGGCACTGGCCCGTTCGTGTTCAGCAAGTACCAGAAGGACGCGCAGATCCGCTTCAAGGGCAACAAGGACTACTGGCAACCCGATGACGTGAAGATCGACAACCTGATCTTTGCCATCACCACCGATGCCTCGGTGCGCATGCAAAAGCTGAAAAAGAACGAGTGCCAGGTCACTTTGTTCCCCCGCCCGGCCGACATCGAGCCACTAAAGAAAGACCCCAAGCTAAAAATGCCTGACCAGGCCGGTTTCAACCTTGGCTACATCGCCTACAACGTGATGGACAAGATCAAGGGCAGCAACGACGCCAACCCCATGGCCCAGTTGAAAGTGCGCCAGGCGCTGGACATGGCCGTGGACAAGAAAAAGATCATCGAGTCGGTCTACCAAGGTGCCGGCCAGCTGGCAGTCAATGCCATGCCACCCACGCAATGGTCCTATGACACCAGCATCAAGGACGCCCCGTTCGACCCCGAAAAAGCCAAGCAACTGCTCAAGGAAGCTGGCATCAAGGAAGGCACCGAAATCACCCTGTGGGCCATGCCGGTGCAACGCCCGTACAACCCCAATGCCAAGCTGATGGCCGAAATGCTCCAGTCCGACTGGGCCAAGATCGGTATCAAGGCGAAGATCGTCAGCTACGAATGGGGCGAGTACATCAAACGCTCCAAAGGCGGCGAACAGGGCGCCATGCTGATTGGCTGGAGCGGTGACAACGGTGACCCGGACAACTGGCTGGGCACCCTCTACGGCTGCGATGCCGTGGATGGCAACAACTTCTCCAAGTGGTGCTACAAGCCCTACGACGACCTGATCAAGCAGGCCAAGGCCACTTCCGACCAGGCCAAGCGCACCGAGCTGTACCAGAAGGCGCAGCACATCCTCAAGGAGCAGGTACCGATCACACCGATCGCTCACTCCACCGTCTACCAGCCCATGAGCGCCAAAGTGAAGGATTACAAGATCAGCCCATTCGGACTGAACTCCTTCTACGGCGTCAGCGTGGACAAGTAGGCTGACCCGGGCACCCGCTGAGCGGCGGGTGCCCTTCCATCCTTGCCACCCTTTCATGTCGTCCTGCTGCTATCCGCCGCGGGAGCGGCGAACTGTTGCCGTCATTCGTACAACGAGGCGGCGCAAACAGACGAAAAAGGACTTGCCATGCGTCACGCTACCCGCCTTTCGACCCTGTTGGCCCTGGGCCTGATCAGCCAGTCCCCGGCCCTGCTGGCCAACAACCTGGTGTTCTGCTCCGAGGGCAGCCCAGCCGGCTTCGACACCGCTCAGTACACCAGCGCCACCGACAACGACGCCGCCGAACCCATCTACAACCGGCTGGTCGAGTTCGAACGGGGTGGCACCGCCGTGCAGCCTGCCCTGGCAACTCGCTGGGAAGTGTCCGACGACGGCCTGCGCTACACCTTCCACCTGCGTGAAGGGGTGAAATTCCACAGCAACAAGGCCTTCAACCCAAGCCGCGAGTTCAACGCCGACGATGTGTTGTTCACCTTCAACCGCATGCTCGACAAGGGTCACCGGTTCCGCCAGGCCTACCCTACCGAGTTCCCCTATTTCATCAGCATGGGCCTGGACAAGAATATCGCTCGCATCGAGAAGGCCGGCCCGCTGACCGTGGTGTTCACCCTGAACACGGTCGATGCTGCGTTCATCCAGAACCTGGCCATGAGCTTCGCCTCCATCCTCTCCGCCGAGTACGCCGACCAGTTGCTGGCCAGCGGGCGCCCCAGCGACATCAACCAGCAGCCGATCGGTACCGGGCCGTTCGTGTTCCAGCGATACCAGAAAGATTCGCAGATCCGCTACAAGGGCAACAAGGACTATTGGGCATCGAATGAGGTGAAGATCGACAACCTGGTGTTCTCGATCAACGTCGACCCCTCGGTGCGCATCCAGAAGCTGCGCCGCAATGAGTGCCAGGTCACCCTGCACCCGCGCCCGGCCGACCTGCCGGCGCTCAAGGCCGACAGCACGTTGCAGGTGTTGCAGCAACCAGGCTTCAACCTCGGCTACATCGCCTACAACACCCAGCACCCACCATTCGACCGCCTGGAAGTGCGCCAGGCAATGGACATGGCGGTGAACAAGCAAGCCATCATCCAGGCGGTGTATCAGGACTCCGGCCAACTGGCGGTGAACGCCATGCCACCCACCCAGTGGTCCTATGACGAAAGCCTCAAGGACGCCCCCTACAACCCGGAAAAGGCCAGACAGCTGCTGCAGCAGGCCGGTGTCAAACCTGGCACCGAGGTCACCCTGTGGGCCATGCCGGTGCAACGCCCATACAACCCCAACGCCAAGCTGATGGCCGAAATGCTTCAGGCCGACTGGAACAAGCTCGGCTTCAAGGTACGCATCGTCAGCTATGAATGGGGCGAATACCTCAAGCGCATGAAAAGCGGTGAGCACGACATCGCTCTGATCGGCTGGACCGGTGACAACGGCGACCCGGACAACTGGCTGGGCACCCTCTACAGCTGCGATGCCATCGGCAGCAACAACTATTCGCTGTGGTGCGACCCGCAGTACGACAGCCTGGTCAAGCAGGCCAAGCAGGTGACCGACCGTACGCAGCGCACCGCCCTGTACCAGCAGGCCCAGCAGCGGCTCAAGCAGCAGGTACCGATTACCCCGGTGGCGCATTCCACGGTGAACCAACCGCTCAGCGTCAAGGTTTCCGAATTCAAGGTCAGCCCGTTTGGGCGCAATGACTTTTCCGGTGTGAGTGTTGACTGATCTTTAGCCCTCAAGGGCCACTTCGCGGGTGAACCCGCTCCCACAGAGATCTTCACAAACCAGGCGTCTGCGCAGATCCCTGGGGGAGCGGTTTACCCGCGAAAAGGCCAGCACAGGCAGCACGCCCCCCCAACTCAGCCCGGCGATCCCGTGGCAACCCAGGCAACACCGCAACACCCACCCGGCCCACAAGGCCGGCAATAACTAGAAAACAATGGGAGCTTCAACCTTGAGAATATTCACCCTGACCGCACTGGCGTTATCCATCAGTGCCTTATCCACCGTGGCCCAGGCCGACCCGCAAAGCCAGGCCTACATCCCGCTCACCCTCAAAGGCAGCAGCGAGCAGGCGCAGGCCAGCGGCTTCATCGACGGCCAGAGCCTGTCTGGCAGCACCCGCAACTGGTACGCCCGCGAACGCGCCGCACGCGCCCCGCTGTGGAAGTACTACAAAAGCGACGGCACCCGCCACCCCACCCACAGCCGGGAAAACTGGGTACAAGGCAGCATCCTCAACTACAGCTCCGGCTTCACCCAAGGCACCGTGGGCATCGCCGTCGAGGCCGCTGGCTACAACGCCATCGCCCTGCAACAGAGCCGCGAAGCTGTCGCCGGCCCCAACAACCGCACCCTGACCCACAGCGATGGCGACCCCATTGGCCAGTGGAGCAAACTGGGCCTGGGCAACATCAAGGCACGGGTGTCCAACACTACCCTTACCCTCGGCCGCCAGTCGGTTGACACCCCGATGATCGCCTACATCGGCAACCGTGCCCTGCCGTCGAGCTTCCAGGGCGCGTTCCTGCACAGCGCCGAGTTCGATAACCTCAGCTTCGACCTGGGCACCTTCGACCGCGTCTCGCCACGTACCGAGCAGAGCCTCAGCAAGTTCCGCAGCGAATACAGCGCCACTGGCGTGGAAACCGACCGCGCCAGCACCGCCGGCATCAACTACCAGCCGTTCAAGAGCCTGAGCACCAGCCTGTACGCCACCAAGGTCGACGATTTCTGGAACCAGTACTACTTCGGCGCCAACCACGTGCTCGGCGACAGCGCAGTGCTCAGCCTGAGCACCGGCCTGAACTACTACAAGACCGTCGACGCCGGCAGCCAGAAAATGGGCAAGATCGACAACGACACCTACAGCCTGTCGTTCGACCTGACCCACCAGGCCCACACCCTCGGTGCCTCCTGGCAGCAGGTCAACGGTAACGAGTACTTCGACTACCTGCACGAAACCAACGGCATCTACCTGGCCAACTCACTGCTGTCGGACTTCAACGGCCCCAACGAAAAATCGCTGAAGATCTCCTACGTACTGAACATGGCGCCCTACGGCGTACCAGGCCTGAAGTTCAACCTGTACAACGCCCGCGGCTGGGGCATCGATGGCACTCACTATCGCGGTACAGCCTACGACGTGAATGGCCTGGATGGCGAAACCCACTACGAGTGGGGGATCGGCACCAGTTACGCGGTGCAGAGCGGGCCGCTGAAAGACACCAGCATCCGCGCCACCTACACCACCCACCGCGCCAGCAAGGCCCAGGGTGATGGCAGCCTGGATGAGTTCCGCGTGGTGACCACCATCCCATTCAACATTCTCTGACCGCCGGCGCCACGGCCCACTTCGCAGCGGGCCGTGGCGACTACGCTGGAATCAATGCAAGCAGGGAGCCTTCAATCCATGCAGAGAGCTTTCATGAAATCGCTACCGCTACGCCTGGCCCTGGCCGTCCTGGTGCTGAGCAGCACCACGCAACTGGCCGCCAAACCACTGGTGGTGTGTACCGAGGCCAGCCCGGAAGGGTTCGACGTTGTTCAGTACACCACAGCGGTCACTTTCGACGCATCGTCCGAAACCGTGTTCAACCGCCTGGTCGATTTCAAGCCCGGCACCACCGACATCCAGCCGGCACTGGCCGAACGCTGGGACATTTCGCCAGACGGCCTGACCTACACCTTCCACCTGCGTCACGGGGTGAAGTTCCACACCACCGACTACTTCAAGCCAACTCGCGAATTCAATGCCGACGATGTGCTGTGGAGCCTGAATCGCCAGCTTGACCCGAATCATCCGTGGCATGACAAGACCAGCGTGGGCTATCCCTACTTTGAAAGCATGGCCTTCAAGGAACTGCTCAAGTCGGTGAGCAAGAGCGACGACAACACCGTGGTGATCACCCTCACCCGCCCGGAAGCCCCGTTCCTGCATGACATGGCAATGGGCTTCACCTCGATCTATTCCTCCGAGTACGGCGACAAGTTGCTCGAAGCTGGCAAAACGGCCGAGCTGAACAGCAAGCCGATCGGCACTGGGCCGTTCATCTTCCAGCGCTACAACAAGGATGCACAGGTCCGTTTCAAACCGAATCACGAATACTTCCGCGGCAAACCACCCGCCGATGCCCTGGTCTTCGCCATCGCTACCGATAGCAACGTACGACTGCAAAAGCTACGCGCCAACGAATGCCAGGTCGCGCTCTACCCCAAACCGGATGATGTGCCGTCGATCAAGGCTGACCCCAAGCTCAAGGTGGCCGAGATCGAAGCGCTGGTCACCGGTTACATCGCCATGAATACCGAGCACCCATACCTGAGCGATGTGCGCGTGCGCAAAGCCATCAACATGGCCTTCGATCGCCAGACCCACGTCGATCAGCTGTTTGGCAAGGGCAACGCGCTGGTGGGCGTCAATCCATACCCGCCGACCATGATCGGTTACAACACCAGTAACAAGAACCCGCCGCGCGACCTCGACAAAGCACGCGCCCTGCTCAAGGAAGCTGGCGTTCCGGAAGGCACGGTGATCACGCTGTTCACCCGCAACGGTGGCGGCATGACCAACCCTAACCCGCGCCTGTCCGCCGAGATGTTACAGGCCGACCTGAAACAGATCGGGCTGAAGCTGGATGTCCGCGTGATGGAGTGGGCGGAAATGCTGCGCCGCGCCAAGAAGGGCGAAGCGGACCTGGTGTCCACCGGCTGGGCAGGCGACAACGGTGACCCGGATAACTTCCTTACCCCGCTGCTCAGCTGTGACGCGGCCAAAACCGGCGAGAACTACGCCCGCTGGTGCAACTCGAAATTCCAGGAACTGATTACCCGCGCCCGCGAGGTGATCGACAACGACGAACGTGCAAGGCTCTATAGCGAGGCATTGAAGGTGTACGATGACGACCAACCCTGGATCAGCATGGCCCATCCGAAGATGTTCACCGCCATGCGTGACAACGTTGAGGGCTACGTGATCAGCCCTCTGACCAACAACAACTTCGCCACCACCAAGGTGAAGTAGAACAACAACGACCGCCGGCAACCCACACGGGCACCGGCGGCACTGCCGTACCGGGCTGATCGCCCCACGGCCTGATGAGGTAACCCCGACAATGTTGAGTTTTATTGCCCGGCGCCTTGGCCTGCTGATACCGACCTTTTTCGGCATCACCTTGCTGACCTTCGCGCTCATACGCCTGATCCCCGGCGACCCGGTGGAAGTGATGATGGGCGAGCGCAGGGTCGACCCCGAAATGCATGCCCAGGCCATGGAGCGCCTGGGCCTGAACAAGCCACTGCCGGTCCAGTACCTGGACTACATCGGCAAGCTGGCCCAAGGTGACCTCGGCGAATCGCTGCGCACCCGCGAAAGTGTGTGGAACGAGTTTCTCACCCTGTTCCCGGCCACCCTGGAGCTGGCCTTCGCCGCTTTGCTATTCGCCGGCATTGTCGGCCTGCTGGCCGGGGTGATCGCCGCACTCAAGCGCGGTTCGCTGTTCGACCACGGTGTAATGGGCATTTCACTGGCCGGCTATTCGATGCCAATTTTCTGGTGGGGCCTTATCCTGATCATGTTCTTCTCGGTGAGCCTGGGCTGGACGCCGGTGTCCGGGCGCATCGACCTGCTCTACGACATCGAGCCGAAGACCGGCTTCATGCTGATCGATACCTTGCTCAGCGACGAAGAAGGTGCGTTCAAGGACGCGGTGATGCACCTGATTCTGCCGGCCATCGTGCTCGGCACCATCCCGCTGGCGGTGATCGCCCGCATGACCCGCTCGTCGATGCTCGAAGTGCTGCGCGAAGACTACATCCGTACCGCACGCGCCAAAGGCCTTTCGCCAGCCCGCGTGGTGTTCGTGCACGGCCTGCGCAACGCCCTGATCCCGGTGCTGACCGTATTCGGCCTGCAGGTCGGCACGCTGCTGGCCGGTGCGGTACTGACCGAAACCATCTTTTCCTGGCCGGGCATCGGCAAGTGGCTGATTGAAGCCATCGGTGCCCGTGACTACCCCGTGGTCCAGAACGGCATCCTGTTGATCGCCTGCCTGGTGATTCTGGTCAACTTCGTCGTAGACATCCTCTACGGCCTGGCCAACCCACGCATCCGTCATCAGCGCTGAGGCCCTTGCCATGACTAGCCCGCTTGCAAAATCCGTGTCGCCGGCCAGCCCGGTGGACCAGAGCCTGCTCTACCCCTCGCCGTACAAAGAATTCTGGCAAGCCTTCGCGCGCAACAAGGGCGCGGTGATGGGCCTGGCCTTCATGTGCCTGGTGGTGTTCTGCGCCCTGTTCGCGCCGTGGGTCGCCCCGCATGACCCGAGCGAGCAGTACCGCGATTTCCTGCTGACCCCGCCGGTGTGGCTGGAAGGCGGCACCTGGCAGTTCATCCTCGGCACCGACGAACTTGGCCGCGACCTGCTTTCGCGGCTGATTCAGGGTGCACGGTTGTCGCTGCTGATCGGCCTGTCGTCGGTCGTGATGTCGCTGATCCCTGGCATTTTCCTCGGCCTGCTGGCCGGTTTCTTCCCGCAACTGCTCGGCCCATCGATCATGCGCCTGATGGATGTGATGCTGGCGTTGCCGTCGCTGCTGCTGGCGGTGGCCATCGTCGCTATCCTCGGCCCTGGCCTGATCAATACGGTGATCGCCATCGCCATCGTGTCCCTGCCCTCCTACGTGCGCCTGACCCGCGCCGCCGTGATGGGCGAGCTGAACCGCGACTACGTCACCGCCGCACGCCTGGCCGGTGCCAGCCTGCCACGGCTGATGTTCGTCACCGTGCTGCCCAACTGCATGGCGCCACTGATCGTGCAGGCCACCCTCAGTTTCTCCTCGGCCATCCTCGACGCCGCCGCGCTGGGCTTTCTTGGTCTCGGCGTACAACCGCCAACCCCCGAGTGGGGCACCATGCTGGCTTCGGCCCGAGACTACATCGAGCGTGCCTGGTGGGTGGTCAGCCTGCCCGGCCTGACCATTCTGCTCAGTGTGCTGGCAATCAACCTGATGGGCGACGGGCTGCGCGATGCGCTGGACCCTAAACTCAAGAACGCCGCCTGAGGAGAACGCCATGTCACTGTTGCAGATCAACAACCTCAACGTGCGCTTCGGCGACGCCAATGCGGTACCGGTCGTCGACGGCCTGGACCTGGCGGTGGAGGCCGGCGAAATCCTGGCCATCGTCGGCGAGTCCGGCTCGGGCAAATCGGTCACCATGATGGCCTTGATGGGCCTGATCGAAGCCCCGGGGCGTATTACCGCCGACGCCCTCACCTTCGATGGCACGGACATGCTCAAGCTCAGCGGCCGGCAACGACGCAAAGTGGTTGGCAAGGATATCGCCATGGTCTTCCAGGACCCGATGACCGCGCTCAACCCCAGCTATACCGTGGGTTTCCAGATCGAAGAAGTGCTGCGCCAGCACCTGGGCCTGAAGGGCAAGGCCGCGCGCCAGCGTGCCCTCGAACTGTTGAAAAAAGTCGAGATCCCGGCTGCAGAAAGTCGCCTGGATGCTTACCCGCACCAACTGTCCGGCGGCATGAGCCAGCGTGTGGCGATAGCCATGGCGATTGCCGGCGAGCCCAAGCTGTTGATCGCCGACGAACCGACCACCGCGCTGGACGTGACCATCCAGGCGCAGATCATGGAGCTGCTGGTCAACCTGCAGAAAGAGCGCAACATGGCGCTCATCCTGATCACCCACGACCTTGCCGTGGTCGCCGAAACCGCCAGGCGGGTGTGCGTGATGTACGCCGGCCAAGCCGTGGAAGTGGGCCAGGTGCCGGAGCTGTTCGACGTGCCCGCCCACCCGTACAGCGAAGCCTTGCTGGCAGCAATCCCCGAGCACAGCATCGGCGCCGAACGCCTGGCCACCCTGCCTGGCATTGTCCCTGGGCGCTACGACCGCCCGGTCGGCTGCCTGCTGTCGCCGCGTTGCCCGTACGTGCAGGACACATGCCGGCGCCAGCGCCCGCCCCTCGACCCACAGGCCCATAGCCTGGTGCGTTGCTTCTACCCGCTGAACCAGGAGGTGGCGTGATGGCCGTCGTTCTATCCGCCCGGGAGCTTACCCGGCATTACGAAGTCTCCCGCGGGCTGTTCAAGGGCCACGCGCTGGTCCGTGCGCTGAATGGCGTGTCGTTCGAACTGGAGGCGGGCAAGACTCTGGCCGTGGTCGGCGAGTCCGGCTGTGGCAAGTCGACCCTGGCACGCGCCCTGACCTTGATCGAAGAGCCATCGTCCGGCTCACTGCAAATTGCCGGCACCGAAGTGAAAGGCGCCAGCAAGGCTGAGCGCAAGCAACTGCGCCGCGATGTGCAGATGGTGTTCCAGAGCCCCTACGCCTCGCTCAACCCACGGCAAAAGATTGGTGACCAGCTGGCCGAGCCACTGTTGATCAACACCTCGCTGAGCAAAGCCGAGCGCCGCGACAAGGTGCAGAAGATGATGGAACAGGTTGGCCTGCGCCCCGAGCACTACCAGCGTTACCCGCACATGTTCTCTGGCGGCCAGCGCCAGCGTATCGCCCTGGCGCGGGCGATGATGCTGCAACCCAAGGTGCTGGTAGCGGACGAACCGACCTCGGCGCTGGACGTGTCGATCCAGGCGCAGGTGCTGAACCTGTTCATGGACTTGCAAAAAGAGTTCAACACCGCCTACGTGTTCATCTCGCATAACCTGGCGGTGGTACGGCATGTGGCAGACCAGGTACTGGTGATGTACCTGGGGCGGCCGGCGGAAATGGGGCCTAAAGAGGATATCTACGAGAAGCCGCTGCATCCCTATACCCAGGCGCTGCTGTCGGCGACACCGGCCATTCATCCCGACCCGCTGAAGCCGAAGATCCGCATTGTCGGGGAGCTGCCCAACCCGCTGAACCCGCCGGATGGGTGTGCATTTCACAAACGTTGCCCGTATGCGACGGAACGGTGTGCCAAAGAGGTGCCGGCGTTGCGGCAGGTGAGTACGCGGCAGGTGGCTTGTCACTATGCCGAGCAGTTCCTTTAGCCTTTAGATAGCTGGGGCCGCTTTGCGGCCCCAGGTTCTCAATGCATGAAGAACCAGATCAGAATGATCACCGGAATCGGCACCCCAATCATCCAAAGCAGTATCGAGCGCATGGCCTTTCTCCTTGTTCGATGGTGACAAGAAAGGTGCAGCCCTCATGCCAGCTGTATCAAAAAATTACATCCATATGAATCAACGGTTTACTCCAAAGGCCGCTTGAGCGAACCGTGCAATATGCAGGATCCACACCCTTGCACCTGGGTGTTCTGCAATGCACTATCTCCCAATGACCGCCACCGCCCTTCCTGACGGCCCCGAGCAAACCCCGCTCACCGCCGACACCGTGCTGCGCTACCACCTGTGCTGGAAGCACCGCGACCTCGACGGCGTCATCGCGCTGTACCACCCCGACATCCAGTACCACGACTTCTTCCAGAACCGCGTGCTCGGCTACCAGGCGCTGCGCGACTACGTACGCGCCTGCCTGCCCCACGAAGCCGGCGAAGACATCGTCCACAGCGACCGCATCCGCGTCGATGGCTGCACCGCGTTCATCCAGTACCAGGTCACAGTCCAGGGCGGCGACGGCCTGGTGGCGTTCCAGTCCAGCGAAGCCATCACCGTCAAAGACGGGCTGATCTGGCGGGTCAACGAATACGCCACGCTTGTTCGCCAGAACGGCAGCGGCCACGCCGGCAGCGGCCCACGCCCGGCCACCAGCCGCCTGGGCCTGTCACCCCGGCAGTTGTCGACCATGGCCCAGGACCTGGAGCACTACTTCCAGCGCCAGCGCCCCTACCTGGACCCGGAGCTGGACCTGCAGCAAGTGGCCGACGCCAGTGGCTATAGCCGCAACCAAATCTCCTACCTGCTGAACCAAGTGCTGGGGCAAAGCTTCTACCGCTACGTCAACCAGGCCCGCCTGCAGCACCTGATGGCCAGCCTCGACGACGACCGCGTCGAGGCGACGATCGACGAGCTGGCGTTCAGCGCCGGCTTCAACTCGCTGTCAGCGTTCTACAAGTGCTTCCGTGAACACACCGGGCTCACGCCCAAGGCCTACCTGAAGCAAATTTCCCTGCGTGCACGCACGTAAGACAGCCGCCTACCGACATCACTAGGATCGCCCACAGACCTCGATGGACGTGGAGCCGAACCCGATGCAACCCCTGCGCACACTAAGCCTGTGGATGGACCAGCTTGACGAGCCATTGTGCGCCCGCCCGGCCCTGCGCGAAGAGCTGACAGCGGATGTGTGCATCATTGGCGCCGGCTATACCGGTTTGTGGACCGCCTACTACCTCAAGCGCCAGGCGCCACAGCTGAACATCGCCGTGATAGACGCCAACATCGCCGGTTTTGGCGCCTCGGGGCGCAACGGTGGTTGGCTGATGGGTAACCTGCTGGGCGAAGACCGCCTGCTCGCCACCCTGTCGCCGCAACAGCGCCGTGCCAGCATCGACCTGCTGCACGGTATTCCCGATGAAGTGCACAGCGTGCTGCTACGCGAAGGCATCGATTGCGACTACCGCAAAGGTGGCGTGCTGTACTGCGCTGCGCGCTACCCGGAACAGGAGCGCAGCCTGCGCGCATACCTCGACGACTTGTATCGCCAGGGCATGACCGAGGACGACTACCGCTGGCTACGCCCCGAGCAACTGGACGCGCAGCTGCGGGTCAGTAATGCGTTTGGCGCCATCTACAGCCCGCACACCGCGACTATCCAGCCGGCCAAACTGGTGCGCGGCCTGGCTCGGGCAGTGGAGGCGCTGGGTGTACCGATCTACGAAAACACCCCGGCCATCGACTGGCAGCCGGGTGAGGTGCGTACGCCACTGGCACGGATTCGCTGCCAGTGGATGGTGCCCGCCGTGGAAGGCTACGCTGCCAGCCTGCCGCCGTTGGGCAAACATCAGCTGCCGGTACAGAGCCTGCTGGTGGCCACCGAGCCGCTGCCGGAGGCCACCTGGGCACAGATCGGCCTGAGCCAGGGGCAAGCGTTCAGCGAAAGCAGCCGCCAGGTCACCTACGGCCAGCGCACCGCCGACAACCGCCTGGTGTTCGGCGCCCGCGGAGGTTACCGCTTCGGTGGACGCCTGCGGGAAAACTTCAACCTCCACGAGCACGAAGTCGAGCTGCGTCGCTACTTGTTCGGCGAGCTGTTCCCACAGCTCAGGCACGTGCGCATCACTCACTCCTGGGGCGGCAATCTGGGCATGGCGCGGCGCTTCCGCCCGCACATGCTTTGCGACCGCCAACGCGGTATCGCCCTGGCTGGCGGTTACGGCGGCGAAGGCGTGGGCGCCACCAACCTGGGCGGGCGCACCCTGGCCGCGCTGATCCTCAACCAGCACAACGAACTGACCGCACAGCCCTGGGTACTCGACAACCGCCCGCTTTCCAGCCTGGCCAGCTGGCCGCCCGAGCCCTGCCGTTGGTTGGGCTACAACGCAATCATCCAAAGTTTCGTCCACGAGGACCGGACCCTCGCCAACCCCGCCAGCGCGCCGTGGAGGCGGCGCCTGGCCAGCTCGCTTGCGGACTTCATGGAAGGCTTCATGCACTGACTTCCCTTATCACCTGCACAGGATCCACCGGTCATGAGCATCACCCAGTTCAAGAACACCGCCAGCGCCGTGCTGGACAGTTCCAACCCCGTCGCGGTACCGCTCGGCGAGCCCATTGCAGTGGCCTCGGTCACCTGCGTGGAGCGCAGCGATGGCGTCGAAACCGGCATCTGGGAATGCACCCCCGGGCGCTGGCGGCGGCAGATCGTGCAGCAGGAGTTCTGCCATTTCATCAAGGGCCGCTGCACCTTCACCCCCGACGGTGGCGAGACCCTCTACATAGAAGCCGGAGACGCACTGATGCTACCGGCCAACAGCACCGGCATCTGGGACATCCAGGAGACCGTGCGCAAGACCTACGTACTAATTTTCTGATCCGCTGATCGCCTGCCTTCGATAACAACAGACAAAGCAAGGTAAACCCGACATGCGCACGCTCCTTCTCGCACCCCTGATGCTGGCCGCCAGCGTGGCCAGCGCCGCTGAAACGGTGAAGATCTACAACTGGTCCAGCTACGTCGCTCCCGATACGCTGAAAAACTTCCAGCTCGCCAGCGGCATCGTGCCGACGTACGACGTGTACGACAGCAACGAAACCCTCGACGGCAAGCTGATGACCGGCAACTCCGGCTACGACGTGGTGTTCCCTTCCAACCACTTCATGGCCCGGCAAATCCAGGGCAAGGCGCTGAAGCGCCTGGACAAGTCGCAGTTGCCCAACTGGAAAAACCTCAACCCGGTACTGCTCAAGGCGCTGGAAGTGAACGACCCGGGCAACCAATACGGCTTCCCGTACCTGTGGGGCAGCACCGGCATCGGCTACAACATCGACAAGGTCAAGGCTGTGCTCGGCGACAACGCGCCACTGGACTCGTGGGACCTGATCTTCAAGCCCGAATACATGAGCAAGCTGAAAAGCTGCGGCGTCGCCGTGTTGGACAACGGCCCCGAACTGCTGCCCATCGCCCTGCACTACCTGGGCCTGCCGCACCACAGCCAGAACCCGGCCGACTACGACAAGGCCAAGGCACTGTTGATGCAGGTGCGGCCATACATCAGCTACTTCCACTCATCGAAGTACACCGGCGACCTGGCCAACGGCGATATCTGCGTGGTGGTGGGTTTCTCAGGGGATGTGCTGCAGGCGAAAAACCGGGCTGAAGAGGCGAAGAACGGGGTGAAGGTGGGTTACTCGATACCCAAGGAAGGCGCGCC
>NZ_BCBI01000071.1:0-26147 GCF_001320565.1 Pseudomonas sp. NBRC 111132 | reverse complement strand
AATTGCGTTATCTGCTGGGCGACGACATGGCTGCCGAGCGCCTGGTCGATGCACTGGCCGACTGGCTCGACGCCGACAGTGATACCCGTCTGCAGGGCGCCGAGAGTGCCCAGTACCTGCGTCAGCAACCCGCACGGCTGGCGGCCAATCAGCCGATGCTCGACACCAGCGAGCTGAACCTGTTGCTGGAGCCGGATGCCGCTCGCCAGGCTCGTTATCCGATGCTGTGCGCCTTGCCCCAGGTCACCGGCTGGCGCCTGAATGCCAATGCGCTGGGGCTGGAGCACCTACCGTTGCTGGAAGCGCTGTACGAGGGGCGCTATTCGCGCTCTTTGCTCAGCCGCATCATCACCGGGCGACCGGCGTCGGGGTATGCGGATGCGGCCGCGTTGCGCCAGGCGCTGGGGGCGGTGGATGACGAGACGTTCGAACGACTGAGTGAAGGCTTGCTGCTCAACAGTGGGTACTTCCTGTTGCAGCTGTCGTTCGAAGAGGAGGGCAGGATGATGCGCAGCGAGTTTCAGGTAGAGGCGCTTGGGGTGGTGCAATGGCATGCGCGGGTGCCAGCACAGCAGGTGCGGGTGCGTAGCCGGGAGCCCATGGCCTGGTAAAGCTTGAGAGTACTGGGGCCGCAGAGCGGCCCCAGATCGATCAGGCGGTGCCGATCTCCCCGCCATCATTGCGCTGAATCACCACCGTCGAAGCCCGTGGCCTTACAGTCGCCCCAGCCGGCGTAGCATCGGTGGCCTTGTCGGTATAAGGCCAGTTCCCCGGATGCTGAATGTTGACGAACAAGGTCTTGTTGTCCGGGGTAAAGGAAATCCCGGTCACCTCGCAATCATTCGGCCCGACAAAGAACCGGCGCAGGGCCACCTGGTTCTGTGCGTTCACCGGTACCTGCTTGCCGCTGGCATCCACCAGGTCGGTGGGGATCACCGCCAGCAGTTGGTCGTTGGTGTAGTCGGTCAAGGTGGTTTCGCCGTTGTCGGTTTCGAACCACAGAATGCCACGGCTATCGAAACTCATGCCGTCGGGGCTGGCGAACTGGTTGAGCTCGGTCAGGCCGGAACGATTGATGTCGGCAGTGCCGGCAGCGTTGGCGCCGAACACGAAGATGTCCCAGGTAAAGCTCAGCTGGTCGTCACTGTCGTGCCAGCGAATGATGTGGCCGTGACGGTTCGGGCCACGCGGGTTGGCTGCATCGACCTTTTCCGGGGTGCGTGCGCTGTTGTTGGTCAGGGTCAGGTACACGTCGCCGTTCAGTGGGTTGACCGTGGTCCATTCCGGGCGGTCCATCGGCGTTGCGCCCACGGCATCGCCGGCACCACGGGTGTTGAGGATGATGCCTGGCAGGTCACCATACAGTGCACCCAGGGTGCTGCCGGCCTTGGTGGCGGTGCCCACGTCCAGCAGCAGCCATACGCCGGTGCCATCGGCATTGAAGCGGGCCACGTAGAGCTTGCCCTGGTCGAGGTACTTGGCGCCGGTGGCCAGGCGATTGGCCGGGTTGGCGTCGGCGGCGTCCCACACGGCGGTGGACACCCACTTGTACAGGTACTCGTTGTTCGAGTCGTCACCCATGTACCACACCAGCGGCTTGCCCGCGACGGGAAGGCCTGGGGCGCAGCCCTCGTGGCGGAAACGGCCCAGCGCGGTACGCTTGGTGGCCAGGGTACTGCTGTTGTAGGGGTCGATCTCGACGATGTAGCCGTAGGTGCTGGCTTCGTTGCGGTAGTCGTCGCTGGCGCTGGCGCCCTTGATGGTCACGTCGAAGCGGGCGAATTCGTCGGCCACCTCGGTGCTGTCACCGGCAGCGCTTTCCCACTTGTACTGGCCACTGGAGGTGCCCACGCCAATACGGCGCTGGTCCTCGGGGCGGGTGCCTTTGTTGACGAAGATGCCCGGCCAGTTCTCTTCGCAGGTCAGGTAGGTGCCCCACGGGGTATAGCCGTTGCCGCAGTTGTTGTTGGTGCCACGGCAGTGAGTGCCGGCGGTGGAGTACTTGGTCTTGACGTGGTCGGTGCCGCGCAGCGGCCCGGTGATTTCCATGCGCGAGGCAGTGGTGAAGCGGCGGTTCAGCGGGTCGTTGTCGACCACCTGCCAACGGCCGTTGATTTTCTGCAGGCGTACCACGCCGGCACCGTGGGCGTTGATTTCCTTGCGCACTTCTTCGGCCGGGCGCTTGCCGTTCACATCGGTGGTCGGGCCGGCCGGGTGCAGGGCCGCGGTGTCGATGTATTCGAAGTTGATCGCCAGCAGGCCGTCTTCCGAGCTGCCGTTGATGGGGAAGAAGTGCATGCCGTCATGGTGCATGCCCATGGCGTTGGCCTGGTCGGTCGAGGTGTTGCTGCCGTCGGACTTCCACGGGTTGCCGTTGCTGTTCAGCGGCGTACCCCAGGGCGCCAGCACGTAGGCGCTATAGCCAGCGGCGACGACACAGGCGTCGGTGCGCGAACCTGGGATGGACTGGAAGCCCAACGCCAGTTTCGGTACTTCCGGTTCGGTGACTGGCGGCTCGGTCACCGGTGGCTCGGTGACGGGGTCATCGTGATCGGAGCCGCCACCGTCGAAGCAGCCTGTCAGGCCGGTACCGGCGATCATGGCGATGGCGGCGCCCAGGCTACCGCGCATCACGCTGCGACGGCTCAGGTAGGCGTCCATGACGTTGGCCATCGGCAGGTTGCCGCTTTGGTTCCGGTCCAGGTTGTCGCCGGTATCTCGACTCATCAGGGTGTCCTTATATTGGCTGAGTTAGAAGAACCCGCGACTTTAGGGGGAAAATATGATGATTCATTGGCAGAAATGTTAAGGGGTTTTTAAAACGACTCGCTCTTAGAAAAGCTTCTGACAGATCAATTTGGAATGTCTGTCGGATTTCTGCCATCAAACTGTAATGCCAACGCCGCAACATCCGGGGCCCTGAATGAACGCGGAAAAGGATGGCGGGTGCGATGGCGAGCAGTGTGCACAGGCGCGAAGTGATCGGCTGGATGGGTATCGGTGCCTTGGCACCGCTGCTCGGCGCCTGCACTGCCTTCCCAGGGCAGCAGGGCGGTAACGCCCACCTCGACTTGCTCTATGTAGCCGATACCCTCGATGCCCGCCAACCTGGCCTGGCCGTGGTGCCGGCTACCCGGCTGGGACCGGTCAGCCACCTGGGCCGCGCGCCATGGATGACAGGCAGCAGCGCCAGCATCGCCTACCCGCAACTGGCGCCGCTGCTCGATGCGAATCAGGCTGGGGCTGCCCAGTTGGGCGGCTATGCGGTGCTGGCGGCGTTGCTGGAGCAGCTGCGCGGCGAGGCCGGTGCCGGCAACAGCCTCACCCTGGAAAACGGCCAAGGCTGGAATGGCAGTGGCCTGGCTTACCTGACCCAGGGCGAAAGTGGAGTGCAAGGCAGCCAACTGCTGGGCGTCGAAGCGCGGGTCAGCAGCGACGAGCGGGTACTGTGGCCACAACGCAGCCCAGGGCTCTATCGCCAGGCAAGCCCCCTTACCTTGGCTGCCGGGCTGGCAGACGCGCAACGCCAGGCATTCGGCCTGGAAGCCTTGCACGTCTTCGAGCGCGGCGGTGCGCGCATTGCGGTGGTTGGCGTGACCGACCCTTATGCCCAGGACCAGAAAGCTTCGCTCAAACAGTGGTACCAGTCACTGCAGCCGGTATTCGAGCAGGCCCGGCGCGAGGCGGACCTGGTGGTGGCCATGGCCGATGTGGGCACAGGCCCCGGCCTGTGGCTGGCTGAACGGTTGCCGCAAATCGATGTGCTGCTGTGCGCCCGTGGCCAGGACTTGTGGCCGGCGCCGGTCGAAGTAACCCAGGCCAGCGGCCGCCGCGTGCCGGTGTTGTTCGCCGGCTGCCGGGGCAGCGGTGCGTTCCGCCTGCGCTGCCAACGTGTGGCCGGGCTGTGGCAGTTCGACGGGCGCTTCTTCCCGGCCTTTGAACAACAACTGGCGCCTGCCGCGCAGCTGCGCGTCGCGCAGTTTCAGGCACAACTACGCCAGCAACGTGCCGGCCACGCGGCCTGGCTCGATCAGCCGTTGGCCCGCGCACCCCAGGCCTTGTGGCGCCGCGATACCCGAGGCGGCAGCTGGGACCGCCTGCTGCATCAAGCCCTGGCTGACGACAGCAGCATGCCCGTGCTGTTGCCGGGCCTGCGTTATGACTACCCGCTGCCGGCGGGAGCGTCCATCACCCGCGAACACTTGATCAGCCTTACCGGCGGTTACCCGGCGCCGGTGGTCGAAGCGCCGGCTCGGCAGGTCGAGCAAGTGCTGGAGAACGCTGCAGAACAATTGTTCGGCGACCCGCTGCTGCTGGACAACAGCCAGGACCTGCCGCGCTGGCAGGGCCAGGCCTGGCGCGTCAGCTACAGCCCGCAAGGCAAGCGCATCACTGGCCTGGAGCCCGTGCAGGGCCTGTGCCGCACCTTTGGCCTGCAATTCGACAGTCAAGCCGGCGAGCCCCTGTGGCAGCGGGTCGAAGCCTGGCTGGCCCGGCAAGGTGCCGACTGGCAACTGGTGCCGCTGCAACTGCCCGAAGTGCGTTACGTGCAGGGGCACCCGGGCTGGCATCCACGGCAGTTGGCCTCGTGACCCTCGCCTCGCGCGTGTTCACGGGCGCTGGCCTGACCTTGGCCGGCTGGCTCGCTGCACAGTGTGTGCTGCAACTGAGCCGTCAGCCGCAACCCGCCACGGCGCCTGCGGCGGTCGACAGCCCGCTGCCCGGGCTGATGGTTGGCCACTGGCAAGCGCCCATCGACGACGGTGCCATTGCCCTTACTCGCTTGCCACTGCAATACCTCGGCGGCCTCAAGGCGCAGCCATTGGCATCCAGTGTGGTGGTGCTGCGCTACGGCGAGCAAGTACGCACTCTAGCCCGTGGCCAGCGCCTGGCACCTGGGATCGTGCTGCAGGACATCGACAGCGATGGCCTGATTTTCAACAACCAGGGGCGGCGCGAACGCCTGCCCTGGCCGCCACGCCCTGCCGTGACCGGCTTCAAGCGGCAAGGATGAACGATGCCTGTTAGATACTGCGTGGCGGCCGCGCTGAGCGTGGCCTTGTCCATGGCCTGCGCTGAAGAACCGGTGTTCGATGACAACGGCACGCCGATGTACGAAGTGAACTTCGTCGATACCGAGCTTGGCGAGTTCATCGACAGTGTGTCGCGCATCACCGGCACCACCTTCATCGTCGACCCCAGGGTCAAGGGCAAGGTCACCGTGCGCACCGTCGACCTGCACGACGCCGATGCCATCTATGACATCTTCCTGGCCCAACTGCGCGCCCAGGGTTATGCCACCGTCGACCTGCCCAACGGCAGCGTGAAGATCGTCCCCGACCAGGCCGCACGCCTGGAACCGGTGCCGGTGGAGGCGGGCGGGCAGCAGGGCGAGGGCAGCGACAGCGTGGCCACTCGGGTATTCAACGTGCGTAACGCCGCCAGTGAACAAGTCCTGGGCATTCTCAAGCCGCTGATCGACCCACGGGTTGGGGTGATTACACCGTATCCGGCGGCGCATCAGCTGGTGGTGACCGACTGGCGCAGCAACCTGGAACGCATCGCCAGCCTGCTGCGCCAGCTCGACCGCCCAGAGGAGGCACAAGGCAGCGGCAGTACCCAGGTGATCTACCTGCGCCATGCCAATGCCGGTGAAGTGGTCAAGGTGCTGCGCGGGCTCAGCCAGGAAGGTGCGGTGCCAGCTGAAGCGCCCGGAGAAGGAGAAAGCAAGGACAGGCCGGTGATGGCCGCCTCCGCAGGCCCAAGTATCCGCTTGGAGTACGAAGAGGGCACTAACGCCGTGGTCATGGTCGGCCCCGACAGCGAGCTGGCGGCGTATCGTGCCATTGTCGAGCAACTGGACATTCGTCGCGCCCAGGTGGTGGTCGAGGCGATCATCGCCGAGGTATCGGACAGCAGCGCTCAGGAGCTGGGTGTGCAATGGCTGTTCGCCGACGAAAAGTTCGGTGCCGGTATCGTCAACTTCGGCAGCAATGGCGTGAATATCGCCAACATCGCCGGGGCCGCCGCCAGTGGTGACAACGAGGCCCTCGGCGACTTGCTGTCCACCACGGCGGGTGCCACGGCGGGCATCGGCCATTTCGGCGGCGGCTTCAACTTCGCCATGCTGGTCAACGCGCTGAAGGGCAAAAGCGGCTTCAACCTGCTGTCCACGCCCACCTTGCTGACCCTGGACAACGCCGAAGCGTCGATCCTGGTCGGCCAGGAAGTGCCTTTCGTCACCGGCTCGGTGACGCAGAACAACGCCAACCCGTACCAGACCATCGAACGCAAGGAAGTCGGGGTGAAGCTGCGCATCAAGCCGCAGATCAACATCGACAACAGCGTGCGCCTGGACATCGTCCAGGAAGTGTCGTCGATTGCCGACTCCAGCGCGGCCAGTGACGTGATCACCAACAAGCGCGAGATCAAGACCAAGGTCATGGTCGAGGACAACGGCCTGGTGATTCTCGGCGGCCTGATCAGCGACGAATTGAGCACCAGCAACCAGCGTGTGCCGCTGCTTGGCGACATCCCTTATCTGGGCCGGTTGTTCCGCTCCGATGCCAGCAAGAACACCAAGCAGAACCTGATGGTGTTCATCCGCCCGCGCATCCTGCGCGATGGGCCCAGCCTGGCGGGGCTCAGCGAAGACAAATACCGCACCTTGCAGCAGACCACACCGCTGCAATTGCCAGACCTTGCACAGGGCACGCCACTGTTGCAGGTATTTCCCTCCAGCCGCGCGCGCCTGGAAGGCGGTGACTGGTGATGCTGCCCTATCGCCAGGCACGGCTGAGCGGGGTGGCCATGGCTGCGACGGAGCAGGGTTGGCAGTTGTGGCTAAGGCCCGACGCCGACAGCGCGCAGTTGCAGGAGCTGTTGCGCGTGCATGGCCAACCCTGCGCGCTTGAATACCTGGAGCCCGCAGTATTCGATGAGCGCTTGGGCCAGCTGTACCAGGCCGGCGATGCGGCCACTGCAGCGCTGATCGAAGGGATTGGCGACCAGGTCGACCTGGACAGCCTGATGAGCGAGATGCCGCGCATCGAAGACTTGCTGGAAAGCGACGACGAAGCCCCGGTAATCCGCTTGATCAACGGCCTGTTCGGCCAGGCGCTGCGCCTGCGTGCCTCGGACATTCATATCGAGACGTTCGAACAAAGCCTGGTGGTGCGCCTGAGGGTCGATGGCCACCTGCGCGAAGTGCTGCGCCCGCCGCGAGCGTTGTCGGCGATGCTGGTGTCACGGATCAAGGTCATGGCCCGCCTGGACATCGCAGAAAAACGCCAGCCCCAGGATGGGCGCATCACTTTGCGCGCGGCGGGACGCGAAGTGGACGTGCGGGTCTCGACCTTGCCCGGCATCCATGGCGAGCGGGTGGTGATGCGGGTACTCGACAAGCAGGCCAGCCTGTTGGCGCTGGAAAACCTGGGCATGCCGGCGGCGGTGTTGCAGGGCCTGCGCAGCTGCCTGGCGCGGCCCAACGGTATCGTGTTGTCCACTGGGCCAACCGGTTCGGGCAAGACCACCACCCTGTACGCCAGCCTCAACAGCCTCAACGACGGCAGCCGCAACATCCTCACCGTTGAGGACCCGGTGGAGTATGCCATCGCAGGCATTGGCCAGACCGCCATCAACCCGCGTGCCGGGCTGACGTTCGCCAGTGGCCTGCGCGCCATCCTGCGTCAGGACCCGGACGTGATCATGCTCGGCGAAATCCGCGACCAGGAGACCGCACAGATCGCCGTGCAGGCCAGCCTCACCGGCCATCTGGTGCTCTCTACCCTGCACACCAACAGTGCCGTGGGCGCGGTGACCCGGCTACGTGACATGGGTATCGAGCCGTTCCTGATTGCCTCGTGTCTGCGCGGTGTACTGGCCCAGCGCCTGGTGCGGCGCTTGTGCAGTTGTGCCGTGGCGCACCCATTGCAACCGGCCGAGCGTGACCTGTGGCCAGAGCTGGCTGCACTGGGCAGCAGTTACCACGCGGTCGGCTGCGAGCAGTGCCAGGGCAGCGGATACATCGGCCGCCTGGGCCTGTACGAATTCATCGAACTGGACGCCGGGCTGATCGGCCTGTTGTATGACGGCGCCAGCGAACTGGCCATGCAGGCCTACCTCGGTGAGCGCCGGCAAAGCCTGGTGGCGATGGCCAGCGAGTGCCTGGCCCGTGGCGAGACCAGCCTGGCCGAAGTGCTGCGCGCGGTGCAGGGCTAAGGCATGCCGACCTATCGCTACCAGGCCGTGGACCTCGCGGGCAAATCGCACAAGGCCAGCCTGCAGGCTGACAATGAGCGCCACGCCCGCCAGCTGTTGCGCGAGCAGGGCCTGTTTGCCCGCCAGTTGCAGCGCCACGAAGCCGGTGTCCAGCGACCCCGGCGCCAGCGGCTTAGCCGCGCCCAGCTGTGTGAATTGACCCGTCAACTGGCCACCTTGATCGGGGCCGGCATCCCCTTGGTCGATGCCCTGGCCACCCTGGAACGGCAACTGCGCCAGCCCGCCTTGCACAGTGTGCTGGTGGCCCTGCGCGGCTCGCTTGCCGAAGGCCTGGGCCTGGCTCGCAGCCTGGCCCGGCAGGGCGCACCTTTCACTGGCCTGTACTGCGCGCTGGTCGAGGCTGGCGAACGTTCCGGGCGCCTGGCCCAGGTGCTGACCCGCTTGGCCGATCATTTGGAACAGGTGCAACGGCAGCAGCACAAGGCCCGCACTGCGCTGATCTACCCCACGGTACTGATGGGGGTGTCGCTTGCCGTGGTCATCGGCCTGATGACATTCGTCGTGCCCAAACTCACCGAACAATTTGCCCATGCCGGGCAGAGCCTGCCACTGATCACCTCGTTGCTGATTGGCCTGAGCCAGGGCTTGGTGCTGGCAGGGCCGTGGATGGTAGGGCTGGCGCTGATGCTCGCCGTGCTGGGTGGCTGGTTGCTGCGCAAGCCGCATTGGTGTCTGCGCCGCGACCAACTGCTGTTGCGCCTGCCGCGCATCGGCGGCCTGGTGCAGGTGCTGGAAAGCGCACGCCTGGCACGCAGCCTGGCGATTCTCAGTGGCAGCGGCGTGGCCCTGCTCGAAGCCTTGCACGTGGCCACCGACACCATCGGCAACCGGCGTATCCGCCTGGCCATGGAGCAGGTACGCCAGCAAGTGCAGGGCGGCACCAGCCTGCACCGTGCGCTGGATGCCTGCCAGCAATTCCCGCCGCTGCTGGTGAACATGGTCGGCAGCGGCGAGGCCAGCGGCACCCTGGCCGACATGCTCGAGCGTGTGGCCGACGACCAGGAGCGCGGCTTTGCCCGCCAGGTGGATACCGCCATGGCGCTGTTCGAACCCCTGATGATTCTGGTGATGGGCGCCGTGGTGCTGTTCATCGTGCTGGCGGTGCTGCTGCCGATCATGCAACTCAACCAGGGCCTGCAACTGTGACGACAAGGAGTATTGCCATGCAGCATCGACGTAATCGCCAACGCGGTTTTACCCTCATGGAGATCATGGTGGTGATCTTCATCATCGGCCTGCTGATTGCCGTGGTTGCCCCCAGCGTGCTGGGCAACCAGGACAAGGCCATGAAGCAGAAGGTGATGGCCGACCTGGCTACCCTGGAGCAAGCGCTGGACATGTATCGGCTGGACAACCTGCGCTTTCCCAGCAGTGAACAGGGCCTGGCCGCGCTGGTGAAAAAGCCGGCCCAGGAGCCGCTGCCACGGGCCTGGCGCAGTGACGGCTATGTACGCCGCCTGCCGCAAGACCCGTGGGGCACCCCTTACCAGTACCGTATGCCGGGCGAGCATGGCCGGGTCGATGTGTACTCGCTGGGCGCCGATGGCCAACCGGGCGGCGAAGGTCAGGACGCCGACCTGGGCAACTGGGCGCTGTAACCGGTGCGTGGTCAGCGGGGTTTCAGCCTGATCGAGTTGCTGGTGGTGTTGGCCATCGCCGGGCTGATGACCGGGCTGGCAGTAGCCGGGTTCGGCAGTGGCCAGGTCGGTGTCGAGCAGGCTCTGCAACGGCTGGTGGCTGAGACCCGCAGCCAGGCCGCGCTGGCCAGGCATGCCGGGCAATTGCGCGGGCTGCGCTGGAATGGCCAGCGCCCGGAGTTCGTCCGGCGCGAGGGCAATGCCTGGGTGGTTGAAGCGGTCGCGCTCGGCGACTGGCCCAAGGGCCTGCACCCGGACTGGCCCGTCAGCCCACAGCCCCGCCTGATGTTCACCCCCCATGGCTGGGCTCAGCCGGGCAGCGTGCGTTGGCGCTGGGCTGATGGCGGCCAGCGCTGGGCGTGGGACCGCGATGGTCGTTTGCAGGTGGCGCCATGAAGCCGCGTCAGTGCGGCTTCACCTTGCTGGAAGTGACCGTGGCCTTGGCGATTGCTGCCGTGCTGGCCGTCATCACCAGCCAGGTTCTGCGCCAGCGCCTGGCGGTGCAGGAAAACCTGCAGCAGCACCGCCTTGGCCTGCTGTGCGCGCGCGAGCTGCAAACCCGCTTTGCCGTCGAACAGTATTGGCCTGCTGCCAATCAGGTGAATGGCGAGCTGAGCCAGGGCGGCTTGCCATGTCATTGGCAACTGCAACTGCGCCGTACCGGGGTGCGCGACTTACGCCGTGGTGAACTGCGGCTTTTCGCCGACCGCGACCAGCGCCTGCCGTTGGGCCAGTACACCGTGTTTCTGGAGCGCCCATGAAACGCTACCAGGCGGGCCTGACCCTGATCGAACTGATGGTCGCCCTGGCCCTGACCGCCTTGCTTGGCATCATGCTCGCCGCCTTGGTCAATGGCTGGCTCAAGGTGCGCGAACGCCTGCTGGTGACCACGCAGGAAAGCTCGGTGCTGGAGTTCTGCCTGGCCCTGGAGCGGCGGTTCGACAGCCCGGTACTGCGCCGGGTCTACGACCAGCGCCTACCCCTGGCCAGCCGCTGGCTGGACTGGCAGCCCGCCAGCCACCAGTTGCTGTGGGTCGCCAGCACCGGCCTACCCGCAGCCGAAGGCGGATCGCGCCTGCAACGCCAGCGCCTGCGCTTCGAGGCCCGTGAGCAGCGCCTGCTGCTGGAAAGTTCGGCCGACCTTTACGCCGCCGCTGCCCCTCGATGGATACAGCGTGAACGGCTCGACCGGGTCAGTGCAATGAATGTTCTGTACTACCAGGGCGGCCGCTGGCTGGCCTGGCCTTCCGATCAACCGGCGCACCCCGGCCGTGGTGTGCGCCTGGAACTGCAGCGTGATGGAGCCCCTTATGTCTGCACCTTCGCCCTCCCATGGGGGCGCTCATGAAACGTGAATGGCGGCGGCCGTCGGCCCAGCCATGGCTATTGCTGCGGCCGGGCGGGGTCTGGCAGTGGGCACTGGTCAAGGGCGGTATCGTGCAATGTGATGGGCAGGGTGAGCCGCCGGCAAACCTGCAGGCGCGTATTGCGTTGGTCCTGCCTGCCGAGGCCTGCAGCCATTTCCGCGTGCCGGCCCCGCCCGGCCTCAAGCGCGAAGAATGGCCGTTGCTGCTCGAAGACCGCCTGCTACAGGCCACGGATGAGGTGGCCTGTGCCTGCCTGGCCCGTGAGCCCGGGCACCTTCGCCTGTTGGTCGTGGCGCGTCAGCAATTGGACGACTGGCGCGGGCAATGTGCTGAATGGGGTTTGCAGGTGGAGCGTTGCTGGGCCGAGTTGCAGTTACTGCCATTGCCCGAGGCAGGGGGCGCCTGGTTATGGCAACGCACCCCCGGCATGTCCTTGTACAAAGGGCTGAGCGAAGACGGGCAGGAACACTGGCTGGCTTGGCCAGATGCCTTGGGTAACGCGCCGTCGCACCCGTGGGACGAGTTGCACAAGACATCGCTGAGCGGTAACTGGCCAACTGCGTTTGCATCGCTCGACTCACTGCCTGGCCTGTTCGATCGCGACCGCAAGGCGCGCGCTTTGCCGGTGCCGTCCCGCCAGCAACAGCGGCTGCTTGCGGCTTGCCTGGTGCTGGCAGCGGTTTGGGCGGGGCTTTGGTTGAGCCAGCAATGGCGCCAGGCGCAACTCTGGCGCAGCCAGGTCATTGCCGTGACTGGCGAGCAAGCCAGCCCCCGGCATGCCGCACAGGCACTCAAGGGCCTGCGCGAGCGTGCGCTGCAACAGCAACTGCGCACCCGTCAGCTGGACGACCTGCAAGTACGTTTGCAGGCCTGGATGCGTGAAAACCCCGGTTGGCGCCTGCAGGCGGTGCGTTTCGATGGACAACGCTGGCACCTGAGTCTGGCAGGCGAGGGCAGTACGCCGCCATGGAGCGACATGGCCGCTGCCGCTGGCGCCACGGTGCAGATTCAAGGCGACCAAGTGATCTTCGACCTGGGAGCGGCCTCATGAACCGGGACTGGCTGCAGCGTCATCGCTTGACGTTTGCCTGGGCATTGATTGCCCTGTTGCTGGCCTTCCTGGCCCTGCGCGCAGGCGTCGAGCAGTGGCGCGAGCTCAGCCTGTGGCGCGGGCTGGCCGAACAGGCCGCCGGCCTGCACGGCGGGCCGGGGTTGAGCCTGGAGCGGTTGCGCCAGTCGGCCCATGCGCGGCAGATCGAGCTGGCCGACGTCGATGCCCAAGGCAACGCCTGGCAGTTGCGCGGCGAGGTGGCCGATGAGCAAGCGCTGCAAGGGTGGTTGCAGAGCTTGCGTGCAGAAGGCGTTCAGACCTTGCAATGGGGGCTGGAGCAGCATGGCAAGGGGTTGCAGTTCGACGTGGTGGTGCAGCCATGAGGCGCGGCAGCGTGGTGTGGATGTGTTTGGTTTTCGCACTGACATTGCTCGTGGAACTGCCTGCCGATTGGTTGGCGCGCGGGCTTGGCCTGCCCGCGCGTGATGTCAGTGGCAGCCTGTGGCAAGGCCAGGCGCAGCAGTTGGGGCCACTCGGGCCGTTGCGCTGGACAGTACAGCCTTGGCGCCTGCAGGCAAGCGCACAGTTGGGCTTGCAGGGCCAAGGCTGGCACCTGCGCGGCGAAGGTTGGCCGTGGCGTTGGCGGCTGGAAGCAGCAGCCATGGGCCCCCAGGCAACTGTACACATGGATTATCGGTTGGCCGGGCAGTGGCAGGGCACGCTGCGTATGCAGGGGGCGGGCAGCGAGTGTCAAGCCAGCGAAGGCCGGCTGACAGTGGCTGATCTTGCCCTGAGCGAGCCATGGTCGCTGGGCTTGGGGCAGGGTTGGCTGGAAATGGATTGCCGCAGCGGCTGGCACCTGCGCGGGCAGTTGGCGCAGCCGGGGCAGCATCAATTGAGCGTGGATGCCGACCTGCCCGGGGGCCGGGCACAGGTGCTGTTCGAGCTGCAGCCAGAGGCGGCGTTGACCCCATTGTTGCGGGGCGCCCAATGGCTTGGGCCACAGGCACTGGTGGGGCAGCGAGACCTTCGCTGGTAGGCGACAAGGTTGCTACTGCATGGCGACACTGTCGATGCGGAAGCAACCTTGCGTTGGGTCGCGCTTGTGGCTATTGCTTCTTGCCCTGCACACTCGAAGCCCATTGCTCGCTGCGGCTATGCCCACTGGTTCTCAACAACCCAAGGTCCAGCGCATTCTCGCCATCCGCTGCCCCTTTGCCCTTGGCCATATCGGCGATTGCCGTGCCCAGGTCCACCGGTGAGTTGGACGCATCGATCGATACGTCCCGGCGATAGTCATTACCGCTCAGCGTTTCTTGAGTGATCGAGTCGGCGTCGAGCCCCACGGCGCCCCTGGCCGACTGCAAACGTGCCCCCACCAGATGAGCGTTGCCACCCACCTGCAGGTCGATACCATCGCTGCCTTTGAGCGTGGCCTGATGGGCCACGCTGTCACGCTGCACGTGCGAAACGTCGAGGCTTAGGGTCGGCGAGAGCCCTGGGTCTGCCTTGCTCAAGGCGGAGCCGGCTTTTTTCTCGACCTTGCCCCCCAGAGGCCCGGCCACCGAAGTGGCCGCGTTGACATAGCCCTGCGGGTTTTTCTCCTGGCTCAGCCTGGCATCCCCTTTGACGCTCAGGGTGTCGACGCGGTCCTTGCGGCTGGCGATACGCAGGTCACCGTCGATCACGCCACCAATATGCCCCGCTACCAGGGTGGCGCCTTCGATGCGGGTATCGCCGCGGCTTTGCAGGTCGATGCGCTCGGCGCGCAGGTCATTGGCATTCCAGGTGAGGTTGTCGCGCTTGTCGAACTCTACCTTGAGGCGGCCATGCAGGCCGCGGGTATCCAGCGCGCCCTTGGCCATGTCGAAACCGGCGCCGGCGGTGATGTCGAGGTTGTCGCGTCGCTCCTGGTTGGAAGAGGCTTCCACCAGCATGCCGCCGTTCGAAGCGTCGAGGGTCATTCGTTCGGTCGAGGCCTGAAGGCCTTGCAGGTGCAGGGCGATATCCTCGCGGGCGTTGCTGCTCAGGGTCAGTGCGCCGTTGCTGGCAAACTGGGCATCAATCGCCTGGTGTGCATTTTCTTCCTGTTTGCCGTGGCTGAAGTGGCCACCCAATGCTCCCCCCTTGGTCGTGCCTGCCTTGACCGCCAGCTCCAGGCCGCCGCCCAGCTTGGCGCCTGTGGCTTGCTGGGTATTGCTGGCGGCCTTGACCCGCAGTTGGCCGCCGCTCTGCACCAGGATGTCGCCAACCTTGGCCTCGCGGCTGCCAATGCGGGTACCTTCGAGCAGCAGGTCGGCACCGCTGGTCAGTCGCACCTCGCCCTTGGCGTCGACTTGTGCCACTTGAGCCGTGCTCTGCGTGCTCAGCGTTTGACTGTGGTCGAGATAGCCACGGCCATTGACGCCGGTGCTGCCCGGACGGTTGCCAACTTTGGCCCAGGCATTGCCATCGAGCTGGCGTGACTGTTGTTCGGCCTGGTCGGTCGCCTGTGACAAGGTTAGAGAGCCAGCACTGTGCATGACCACGCTACCTTCGCCGCCATCGATGCGGGCCCCTTCGTAGCGGCCATCGCTGCCCAGCTGTACCTGGATACCCTGTTGCCCGTACAGGCTGCCGGGCACGGCGGTGCTGGCGATATCCTTGCTTTCCAGCGACCCTCCCTGGCCAGCGGCGCGTACGTTCAGGTCCTCGCCGGTGCTGGTGTCCAGGCGCACGTCGCCGCCATAGGCCAGGCGTTGCACGGTCACTTCCTGGGTGTTCTCGGCCGCGTGCATCTGGTGCTGCTGCGCCTCGATCTGCAGCGCGCCGGCGTTGGCCTGCCAAGCTGTTCCCTGGTCTGCGAGGGTGTCGGCCTTGACCTCGACCTTGGCCCCGGAAAACTCGCTCACCCGAGCCAAGCTGCGACGCTGGTTTTCCAGGCGCTTGAGGTGTTCGACGGTCATGTCGGCACCGATGCTGGGTGGCGCCATGGCATCTTCGGGCGAGGCTTGCTGGAAGCGTGCGGCTTCCTCACCCAGCACCAGGCGTTCGATGGGGCGGGTAAGGTCGCGGTACTCGACACTGGCGCCCAGGCTGGCAGACCAGTTGTCACGGCTTTGCTCATGTTCCTGGGTATCCTGCAGCGCGCGGTTATCGATGCGTTCGGCGGTCACCTGCAGGGAGTTGCCGGCCTCGACGTGCGCGGTCTCGGTGAGCAGTGCATCACTGCGCAATTTCAGATCGCCGCTGGCCTGCAACGCGCTGCGCTGCACCTTGCTCTCGCGCTCGGTCTGCACCTCACGGTTGTGATGGCCTTCGAACAAACTGCCCAAGCGGTCGATGCCGCCGGTTACCGTCAACCCGCCACCGCTATGGGTGGTAGTGGTGGTCGCGTCACGCTCATTACGGGCCGCACCCAGCGTCACTTCCTGAGCCTGTACGTCGAGGTCGCCGGCAGTGGCCTGGACCTTGCTGCCCTTGACCTGCAGGTGCGCGCCACTGTTCATGCCCACCGAGGCGCCCTTAAGCTCACTGGCAACCTGGTGGGTGGTGCGCTGCTTGCTGGTGCTGTTGGCGACCTCATATGCCACGCCAGCCGCGTACTGGCGGGATTCTGGCTTGCCATCCTCGGCTTCCTGGGTTTGCCTGGCGCTGGCCGTGAAGCCGCGTTGCTGGTCGCGGGTTTCGCGTTCATCGACCGATTGTGCACTGCCAATCAGCAGGTCGCCTTTGGCCTCCACTTGCAGGTGTTTGCCCGCTTCGACCTTGGCGCCCTGAATGCGCAATTCTTCGGCACTGGCCAGGCGCAGGTTGCTGGCCGAGCTGACGTCGCTGACCAGCACCTGCTGTTTGCGGTCTGTACCTTCGTGTTCGCTGCCAATCAGGCCGAACAGTTTGCTGTCGCTGGAGCGGTTGGTGGAGGTGCTGCTGGCGTGGTCTGCCTCGATGGCCAGCGAACCTTTTTCGCTGTAGAGCACGGCGTCCTGCTTGCCGTGCACGCTACTGCCGGTGATAGCGACCTGCTCGGCAGCCACGGTGAGCTTGCCCTCGCTGGCGACCGTGCTGCCTGCAACGGCCTTGCCCTCGGTGTCCTTGCCTTGGCGATCACCAAAGAAGGTGCCCGATACCAGGTCGCCGCGATAGTCGCGTTTGGTTCCGCGTTCCTGCAATGTGGTGGTGCCGATGTCTGCCTGTTTTGCCTGGATGGCCAAATCGCCGCGGCTGTGCAGGCTGCTGCCTTGCACATCGAGCTTGCCGCTTGCCTTGATCGCCATGTGCTTGGCGCCGAGCGTACTGCCCTTTGCGGTTTCCTTGAGCTGGTCGGTATCGCTGTCACCGCGCCATAAATCCTTGCGGTGGCGCACCTGCTCTTCAGTGCGCTGGCTATCGATGCCGGCCACGATGTCCAGGCCGGCGCCACTGTCGACGATCAGCTCGTTGCCTGCGTCCACCTTTGCTGCAGCCAGGCGCATGTCCTCGCCAGACTGCAACAGCACGCTGTCGCTGCCCTGCAATTGACTGCCCTGCTGCTGTTGGTGAGTGGTGGTGGTTTTGCGGCTGTAGGTTTCGCGGGTGATGAACAAGAACTTCTTGTTCCAGCTGTCGTTGTTGTGCTCGATGTGCTTGCGGGTCTGGGCGTCCAGTGTGAGCTTCTTGCCGGCGCGGGCTTCGATGCTTGCGGCCTGGCCGTTGACCGCATCAAGTATCAGGTCATCGGCAGCGGTGAGTTTCAGTGTACCGCGCTCGCTACGTAGCTCGGTGGGGTTGTCGACTTTGCCGCTGATATGCAAACCGCCTGCCGATTGGATGTCGACGCCCTCGGTGCCCATGACCTGTGATGCCCCCATGCGCACTCCCGCGCCTTCGGCAGTGCTCACCACACGGATACGCCCAGCGCGCATTGCACCGAACAGGCTGGCATCAATGCTCGAAGAGGGGCTGGGCAGGTGTTCCACAACATCGCCACTGCGACTGTCCACACGGTTGCGACCAACCGTGATGTTGAGCGCTTCGCCGGCCGTGAGCAGGCCTTTGCTGTCCACGCGCGGTGCAATCAGCTCGAGCGCGCCACTGGCATTGCTCTGGCCATTTTCCAGTACCTGCAGGGTGCCGCTGGCCGTGAGTGTGTCCAGGTATTTGAGCTGCTGCTCTTCGAAAGCCGGGGTTCCCACCACGAAGCCAGCACGGGTGGTGTTGATGAAGCTGCCGCCATTGAGGGTGATGCCATTGGGGTTGGCCAGGATGTAGTCGGCTGGGCGCCCGAAGATTTCCTGTGGCCCTTCGATCAACGAGGCGTTGCGGCTGACCACTTCGTTGAGGATGGTCGAGGCGGCCTGGCCCTGAAACTGCGGGTTGGCCGCCAGGGCACCGGCCAGCTGCGACCGCCCGGCCTCGGTGGCGTTGTTCAACACCAAGCCAGGGGTGCCAACGTTGTAGTCGATGAACTGGTTGTGCGACAGCCCGCTGGCGTTGGGCGGCACGATGTCGATGACCGGTACTCCATGGCCGTTGTGGATGATCGGGGTGCCTGCCGGGCCGGCTGTTGCATCCAGGCCGTTCTGGGCCAGAGCGGCGCTGGGGCCCAGCAACGTGAGGAAGATGGACCAGCGCAAGATATTTGGGCGGATAGGTGGTAACTGCGAGAGTGTTTGCATTTTCTCGTTCTCTTTGTTGTGGGTGAATCAGATGTTCAGGGTCCAGTCCATTACCCAGAAGCCGGGCTCCAGCAGTGGGCGGGGCAGGTCGCTGGTGTACAAGGCGCGTTGATAGTCCAGGCGCAGGCGACTGCCGGGCAGGCTCAGTTCCAGCCCCGCGGCGGCCCCGGCCAGGCGCTGTGACGGTTTGCCTTCGGCCGTGCGGGCCCAGCCCAGGTCCAGGCCGATGTAGGGGCGTACCTCGATGGGATAGGCCCAGGTCAGGGGCAGCGGTTGGCTGAGCGTGTTGCGCCAAACCGCGCTGCTGGCGCCGGAGTAGGTGCGCTGGCGAAAGCCGCGCACAGCCGAGTCGTCACTGACCAGCAACTGTTCGACGGCAGGCAAGGGGGTATGGCTGTACTGCACACCCAGCTCGCTCTGCCAGCGCCACGGGGCAGGGGCCGGGCCCTGACGCAAATGCAGCAGGTTGGCGCGGTACTTGCGAAAGTTCGGGCGCAGGCGTTGCGCACCCAGCGGCGAGCGGTCAGCGCCCAGGGCGTCGATGCCTTGAGCAACCCCGAAGTAGCCATTCCACAAGCCCTCTTCGAGCCACAACAGGTTGATACCGGCCTCTACCGAGGCCAGTGTCGGGCTCTGCTGGACGATGACCGCGCCAGCGCTGCGGTTGATCAGTTGCTTGCGGTCCAGGCGGATGCTGGCGCTGAGCATGCCTTGCTGGTTGCGCCACAACACCCGCTCGACACTCAGGCCCTGGTAACTGCTGCTGCCGTCGGCCGCCTTGTCGCTGTGGGGAAGTGGCGCCCGGTAGCGTAGCTGGCTGGCGCTGAGCGCAACGGTCCAGGCGCCGTAGGGGATGCTGTAGTACAGCGACACACCCTGGCTTTGCCCAGGCGCTTCGAGCACCGTTGTGGTCAGCGACAGGCGCAGGTCGTCATTGATGCCCAAAGGGCTGTCCAGGCCAATGCCGAGGTTGACGCGGTGGCGGCCGGTCAATTCGCTGCCACGGTTGTCGAAGCGGCTGTCCAGGTGCCAGCGTGAAGCCACTTTGTGTGGCTGCACGACAACGCGGGTACCCCCCTGCAGTTCGCCGGGCAGCAGAGCGGCGCCCAGCTCGTAGGCGCGCAGGCGGTTGAGTTGGTCCAGGCCTTGCTCAAGGTCCGGCAGGTACAGGGGCTGCCCGAGCAGGCCGGGAAATGCATTGGCGAGGGACAAGGGCAGGTCGGGGCCTGCCAGTTCAATGGACTCGACAAAGCCTTCGACAATGACGATATCCAACGGTGCACCGTCTTCTGGAAGTTGCCGCAGGTAAGGCCGGCTGGTCGGGTAGCCGGCCTGCACGTAGCGCTGGGTGATGGCTTTCAGTAGCCGGTTGATGTCGGCGATGCCCATGCAGGCAGGGGTGAGGGCACGGATGGTTGGCGCCAGCGCTGGGTTCGAAAGCTGCTGGTTGCCGGCCACGCGCACGCCATCGATGGCCCAGCAGCGAGCGTGGTGCGGGAGGGGGGCAGTGGTGTCGCTGGGGGCGGTTGGGGCGGGTATACGCTGCCAGCGCTCAAGACGCTGCTGTTGCTCCAGCTGTCGCAGCCCATGCTGTTGGTCGCGCAACTGCTGGCTGGCTGGGTCGTCGGCCAGCGCCTGGGTGATGGACAGCACGCCTGACAGGCAAAAGGCTGGCAGCCAACGGGCGATGCGGTGAATCAGGCACGGCATTGAAGCACCCCGCAAATGATGTACGGTTTTCGTACTCGTCTGCGTGGATGCTAAGAATTAAGTCATTCGCCTGGATGCAGTACCCTGCCTAAGCGCTTGTCAGGCAAGTTCTCGCAAACCTGCGGGAAAACTCCTACAACCTTTGCTGGAAGGCCCTATATCAGGGCCGGATCTCGATCAGCGTCCCATCGCGTACCAGTTCCCATACTTCCTGCATGTCGCGGTTACGCATGGCAATGCAGCCATCGGTCCAGTCCAGGGTATGGAAGTACCATTCCGGGTATTCATCGTTGATCGGCGTGCCATGGATCATGATCATGCTGCCGGCACTCACCCCTTCACGGGTAGCGCGGGCGGCATCGCTGATGTTCGGGTAGTTGATGTGCATGGCCAGGTTGAAGCGGTCGCTCTGCTTGCGCCAGTCCAGCCAGTACAAACCCTCGGGGGTTTTCTTGTCGCCCTCGCGCTCCTTGGCGCCCTTGGGCTGCTTGCCAAGCGAGATACGGTAGGTTTTCAGCGGCTCGCCACGGCTGATCAACTGCAGGCGGCGCTCGGACTTGATTACCAGCACCTTGTCGATCAACGGCTGCATGGCCTGCTGCGAAGGCGAGGGCGTTTGCGCTGCCGGCACGGGCTTGCGGATGATGGTCTCGGTGAAGGCCGCTTGGGACACCGAGGTAACGCAAAGGCAGAAAAGGGCAAGCAACCAGCGCATGTAACGGTATCCCTGAAGGCTTCTTCTATGTAGAGGTGGTGGTCGTGACGCTCATCGGCGGCAGGTATTCATGACCTATGGGGTAATGCTGCCCGAGGCGGTCGCGATAGTAGCATTCTAGTGTGCGCGTGACGGTGCGGAAAGCCAGCTCGCCCCACGGTATCTCATGTTCTTCGAACAAGCGCACCTCCAGGCTTTCGACACCGACGGCGAAGTCCAGGTCCGTCAATTCGGCGCGGAAGAACACATGCACCTGGTTGATGTGCGGCAAATCGAACAGTTGATACAGCGACGTTGGCCCGACCCGGGCGCAGGCTTCCTCGACGGTTTCGCGACGGGCGGCCTGGTCGAGGGTTTCGCCGTTTTCCATGAAACCGGCGGGCAGGGTCCAGAAGCCCCGACGCGGCTCGATGGCGCGCCGGCACAGCAGCACCTGGCTGCCCCAGGTCGGCAATACACCGGCAACGATATTGGGGTTTTGGTAGTGGATGGTCTGGCAAGACTCGCAGACATACCGCAGGCGGCTGTCGCCCTGGGGGATCTGTTGAGTGACCGGTTGGCCGCACGCGCTGCAGAATTTCATGTGTAGATCCTTATGTTCACGGCTATCTTGGCGCGGCCACCGTGCCGCCGCAAGCGCTGGGGCTTGGGTGCTTCGCGGCTTTCGTGCATCATGCAAGACAGGCCTTGGACATGAGCGTGCGCAATGCTGGACGAGCTACTTCGCCGAATGAGCAACCATCACCCCGCATCACTGGAAACCGACCGACGGTTTCCCGAAGCGGCGGTTCTCTTGCCCATTACCCGCAGCGAAGCGCCCGAACTGGTATTGACCCTGCGCGCCAAGGGGCTGTCTACCCACGGCGGTGAAGTCGCCTTTCCCGGTGGTCGGCGTGACCCGGAAGACCCAGACCTGGTATTTACCGCCCTGCGTGAAGCCGAGGAAGAGATCGGCCTGCCGCCTGGCCTGGTAGAGGTGATCGGCCCGCTCAGCCCGCTTATTTCACTGCATGGCCTGAAAGTGACACCATTCGTCGGGCTTATCCCCGACTTCGTCGAATACCGCGCCAACGACGCCGAAATCGCGGCAGTATTCACCGTACCGCTGGAGTTCTTCCGGCAGGACCCGCGTGACCATACCCACCGTATCGATTACCAGGGGCGTAGCTGGTATGTGCCAAGCTATCGCTACGGTGAATACAAGATCTGGGGGTTGTCGGCGATCATGATCGTCGAGCTGGTCAACGTGCTGTTCGATGCCGGCATCAGCTTGCACCAGCCCCCTGAGCGTTACATCAAAAACTGAACGGGGCCTACCCCGTCGTCTGCGTTGCAGCCTGAGGAGCGTTCATGAAATACCGCCTGGGTAACCTGCGCGTCGAAACCCACCCCACCAGTTGGGCTGCCCCCAATGCCACGCTGATTGGCAACGTGCGCCTGCAAGCCGATGCCAGCGTGTGGTTCGGCGCGGTTCTGCGCGGCGATAACGAGCTGATCGACATCGGCGAGGGCAGCAACGTGCAAGATGGCACGGTAATGCACACCGACATGGGCTCGCCGCTGACCTTGGGCAAGGGGGTGACCGTTGGTCACAACGCCATGTTGCATGGCTGCACGGTAGGCGACTACAGCCTGGTGGGTATCAATGCCGTCATCCTTAATGGTGCGCGCATTGGCAAGCACTGCATCATCGGCGCCAATGCGCTGATTGCCGAGGGCAAGGAAATCCCCGATGGTTCTCTGGTGATGGGCTCGCCAGGCAAGGTGGTGCGCGAACTGAACGAGCAGCAGAAGCGCATGCTTGAAGCCAGCGCCGCGCATTACGTGCACAATGCCCAGCGTTATGCGCGCGATTTGGTGGTTGATGATGAGTGAAGTTGTTGAACGGCCGGTGGCTTCACCGTGCGTAAGCATTTGCGCGCTGGACGAGCAGGATATCTGCACTGGATGCCAGCGTACCGTGGCCGAAATCGGCCGCTGGGGGCGGATGGACAATGACGAGCGCCGGGCGGTGCTGAAGCTGTGCCATGAGCGCGCAGTACAAGCCGGGCTCGTCCTCTAGGCGCGGCGTTGCCTGTCGAGGGGGCTGGCGGTACTCTGTAGGGCTTGCCCACAGATGACCCGCCATGTTCTATCTGATTGCCTATATCAGCAGCGTAGTGCTGATCAACTACGCCTTCTCCAGTGCCCCGCACCTGGACATCATCTGGTCTGCCTGGGGCGGCCTGGTATTCATCCTGCGCGACATGGTGCAGACCCGCTTCGGTCACGGTGCCCTGGTCGCCATGCTGGTGGCGCTGGTGCTGTCGTATGTCACTTCCGAGCCGGCCATCGCGCTGGCCAGTGCCACTGCGTTCTTCATCTCCGAGCTGATCGACTGGCTGGTGTTCAGCATCACCCGTCGGCCGCTGCGCGATCGCCTGTGGCTGAGCTCGGCGCTGAGTATTCCGGTGGACACCTTCATCTTCTTCGGCATGATCGGGGCCTTGACCCCGGCGGTGGTCGGCACGGCCATGGCCTCGAAGTTCGCCGGTGTCACCGCCGTGTGGCTGGCCATGGCATTTCGCGCCCGGCGGGCTGCCGTTGCGGGTTGATGGTGTAGAATAGCGGTCCTTTTTCAGCGGGCCACACCAAGCCTGGTGCGGCCCCGGATGCCTTCGAGGACCTGAAATGACCCGTATCGGAACCCCATTGTCGCCCACCGCGACCCGTGTACTGCTCTGCGGCTGTGGCGAGCTGGGCAAGGAAGTGGTGATCGAGCTGCAGCGCCTGGGCGTCGAAGTAATCGCCGTCGACCGTTACGCCAATGCCCCGGCCATGCAGGTGGCGCACCGCAGCCATGTGGTCAACATGCTCGATGGCGTTGCCCTGCGCGCGGTGATCGAGGCCGAGAAACCGCACTACATCGTTCCGGAAATCGAAGCCATCGCCACCGCCACCCTGGTCGAGCTGGAAAACGAAGGCTTCAACGTAGTACCGACCGCGCGTGCCACCCAACTGACCATGAACCGCGAAGGCATCCGCCGCCTGGCTGCCGAAGAGCTGGACCTGCCAACCTCGCCGTACCACTTCGCCGACACCTTCGAGGACTACGCCAAGGCCGTTGCCGACGTGGGCTACCCGTGCGTGGTCAAGCCGGTGATGAGCTCGTCGGGTAAGGGCCAGAGCCTGCTGCGCAGCGATGCCGACCTGCAGAAGTCGTGGGACTACGCCCAGGAAGGCGGCCGCGCTGGCAAAGGCCGGGTGATCGTCGAGGGCTTCATCGACTTCGAATACGAGATCACCCTGCTGACCGTGCGCCACGTGGGGGGCACCACCTTCCTCGAACCTGTCGGCCACCGTCAGGAGAAGGGCGACTATCAGGAATCCTGGCAGCCACAGGCCATGAGCCCCAAGGCGCTGGCTGAGTCGCAGCGCGTGGCCAAGGCGGTCACCGATGCCTTGGGTGGTCGCGGCCTGTTTGGCGTAGAGCTGTTCGTGAAGGGTGACCAGGTGTGGTTCAGCGAAGTGTCGCCGCGCCCGCATGACACCGGGCTGGTAACCCTGATTTCCCAGGACCTGTCGCAATTCGCCCTGCATGCCCGCGCCATTCTTGGCCTGCCGATTCCAGTGGTGCGTCAGTTTGGTCCGTCGGCCTCGGCAGTGATCTTGCCGGAAGGGCAGTCGCAGCAGACCAGCTTCGCCAACCTGGGGGCGGCGCTGAGCGAGCCCGATACCGCCATTCGCTTGTTTGGCAAGCCGGAAATCAATGGTACCCGCCGTATGGGCGTGTGCCTGGCGCGTGACGAGTCGGTGGAGCTGGCGCGGGCCAAGGCGACCCGCGCTTCGCAGGCGGTCAAGGTAGAGTTCTGATTCGACTGGGGCCGCAACGCGGCCCCAATTGCTTACAGTTCGGTATTGCGAGTCTCTTTCAGGCACAGCACAGCAATCAGGCTGATCACCGCCGCTGCCGACACATAACCCCCCACCCAACTCAAGCCGCCCATGCTCACCAGCTTCTGGGCAAAGAACGGTGCCGCCGAGGCGCCGACGATGCCGCCCAGGTTATACGCCGCCGAAGCCCCGGTATAACGCACATGAGTCGGGAACAGTTCAGGCAGCAGTGCCCCCATCGGTGCGAAGGTCACGCCCATCAGGAACAGCTCGATGGCCAGGAACAGCGCCACGCCCGTGGTCGACCCCGACGTCAGCAGTGGTTCCATGGTAAAGCCCGAAGCGATCGCCAGCAGGCCGCCCACGATCAGCACCGGCTTGCGCCCGTAGCGGTCGCTGAGCCACGCCGACAACGGTGTGGCCAGGGCCATGAACACCACTGCGAAGCACAGCAGGCCAAGGAACGTCTCGCGGCTGTAGCCCAGCGTGGTCACGCCATAGCTCAGCGAGAACACCGTGGAAATGTAGAACAGCGCGTAGCACACCACCATGGCCGCAGCGCCCAGCAAGGTTGGCAGCCAGTATTTGGAGAACAGGTCGACCACCGGCATTTTCACCCGCTCATGGCGGGCAACGGCCTTGGCGAACACTGGGCTTTCTTCGAGCTTCAGGCGTACATACAGGCCCACCAGCACCAGCGCGGCGCTGAGCAGGAACGGAATACGCCAGCCCCACTCACGGAACTGCTCGTCACTGAGCACCAAGGCCAGGGTCAGGAACAGCCCGTTGGCAGCCAAGAAGCCGATCGAAGGGCCTAGCTGCGGGAACATGCCGAACCAGGCACGCTTGCCTTCAGGGGCATTCTCGGTAGCCAGCAGGGCCGCGCCGCCCCATTCCCCGCCCAGGCCCAGGCCTTGGCCAAAACGCAGCAGGCAAAGGATGATCGGTGCCCACATGCCAATGCTGTCGTAGCCCGGCAGTACGCCGATGGCCGTGGTGCAAACGCCCATCAGCAGCAGCGAAGCGACCAGCGTCGACTTGCGGCCAATGCGGTCGCCAAAGTGACCGAACAACGCCGAGCCCAGCGGGCGGGCGAGGAAGGCGATACCGAAGGTGAGGAAGGCAGCCAGCATTTGCGCGGTGCCCGACTCGGACGGGAAGAACACCGGGCCTATCACCAGGGCTGCGGCAGTGGCGTAGACGTAGAAATCGTAGAACTCGATAGCGGTGCCGATGAAGCTGGCGGTGGCGACCCGCGCAGGCGAGTTGACCGGCGCGGCAGGCGCTTGGGCATAGGTGCTGCTTGTCATTAAGTAGGTCCCTAACAGTCTGGTCCGGCTCCATGGGCTTGGCCAGCGTCGGCGTGCAATGCAAAGGGCAGGCACGGTTGCGCGGGCGCCGGAGCGTTTTGTTGTTGTGCGCGCCCGACTGACGATAGCCCAAGGGGGATAGGGGCGGGGCGGGCACTGTTCGGGGTGTTGAAGCAGGACCGCGGGGCGTGTCAGTGGAGCGGACTGGCCGTGGAGCGCCGGGTGCGGGTAGCAGGCGTGACGGCGGGGCTGGGTAAGCGTGACCCGAGTATAGCTATCGGGTCACGGTCCACACCAGTACCTTGCTGGCACAATTGTCCTCTGTTTCGAGGATTTCCAGGCGATAGCGGCCGATCTTCAGGCAAACGGCGCTCTCCGGGATGCTTTCCAGCGCTTCGGTAACCAGCCCGTTGAGGGTTTTCGGCCCACCGTCGCAGGGCAGGTGCCAGCCCAAGGTGCGGTTGATTTCACGTAACGAAGCCGTGCCGTCGATGACGAAGGTGCCATCGGGCTGCGGGTGCACGTGAGGGTTTTCCAGGCTTTGCTCGTCCTCGAACTCGCCGACGAT
>NZ_BCBI01000070.1:0-28031 GCF_001320565.1 Pseudomonas sp. NBRC 111132 | reverse complement strand
AAACCGCCACTGACACCAGTGGCGGTTTTTTTTGCAGCGGTTTCAGCCCTGGCGCGGTCTACTGATTTGACGTCACTGCCCCCCGCTGGGTATAAACCGCCTCTTATTGAATTGTCAGGCCTTTCCCATGAGCTTCAGTCCCCTCATTCGCCAACTGATCGATGGTTTGCGCATCCTCCCAGGTGTCGGCCAGAAAACCGCCCAGCGCATGGCCTTGCAGTTGCTCGAGCGAGACCGCAGCGGCGGCCTGCGCCTGGCCCAGGCGCTGACCCAGGCCATGGAGGGGGTAGGCCATTGCCGCCAGTGCCGCACCCTGACCGAGCAGGAGCTGTGCCCGCAATGCGCCGACACGCGCCGTGACGATACCCAGTTGTGCGTGGTCGAGGGGCCGACCGATGTGTATGCGGTGGAACAGACGGGCTACCGTGGCCGTTACTTCGTACTCAAGGGCCACCTGTCGCCGCTGGACGGCTTGGGGCCGGAGGCGATCGGCATTCCGCAACTGATGGCCCGCATCGAGGAGCAGGGCACCTTTACCGAGGTGATCCTGGCGACCAACCCGACGGTGGAGGGCGAGGCGACGGCGCATTACATTGCGCAGTTGTTGAGCGAGAAGGGGGTGGCGGCAACGCGGATTGCCCATGGTGTGCCGCTGGGCGGCGAGCTTGAGCTGGTGGATGGCGGGACCTTGGCCCATGCCATTGCAGGGCGCCGGCCTATTTCGCTCTGATTCAAAATTACTGGGGCCCTGTGGGAGCGGGTTTACCCGCGAACACCGGCGCAGCCGGTGCCATATACCGCGTTGGGTTCTTCGCGGGTAAACCCGCTCCCACAGGTTCAGCGTTGCCCCTGAATGCTTAATACTCGCTGAGCGAAAACTCGGTCAGGCAGAAGGTCGGCACACCCGCCGCCTGCAGCCGACGCGACCCGTCCAGCTCCGGCAAGTCAATGATCGCCGCCGCCTCGAACACCTGCGCCCCAGTACGGCGCACCAGGTTGGCTGCTGCCAGCAGTGTGCCGCCAGTCGCAATCAGGTCATCGAAGATCAGCACCGAATCGCCTTCGCACAGGCTGTCGGCATGCACTTCCAGGAAGGCTTCGCCATATTCGGTCTGGTAACCCTCGCTCAGCACGTCAGCCGGCAGCTTGCCCTGCTTGCGGAACAGGATCAGGGGCTTGTTCAACTGGTGGGCGATGATCGAACCGATCAGGAAACCACGCGCGTCCATGGCACCAATGTGGCTGAACTCAGCCTCGACATAGCGCTCGATGAACTGGTCGGCCACATAGCGAAGCCCGCGTGGCGATTGGAACAGCGGGGTGATGTCGCGGAAGATCACACCCGGTTTGGGGAAGTCCACTACCGGGCGGATCAGGGCTTTGAGGTCGAAGGCGTCGCTGTGCATTGTTGCGGGTATCCTGGGAAAACGAATGCCCAAGTATACCCGCTAAACGCCCACATCAGGCCTCGATTGCACCGCCGGCCAGCGCGCACAGCTGGATCGGGTCGAGGATATGCACTTCCTTGCCTTCGGCGCGCAGCAGGCCGTTTTGCTGGAAGCGGGTGAACACCCGCGACACGGTTTCTACCGCCAGGCCCAGGTAGTTGCCGATTTCGTTGCGCGACATGCTCAGGCGGAACTGATTGGCCGAATAGCCACGGGCGCGGAAGCGTGCCGACAGGTTGACCAGGAAGGTGGCGATACGCTCGTCGGCGGTTTTTTTCGACAGCAACAGCATCATCTGCTGGTCGTCGCGGATTTCCCGGCTCATCACCCGCATCAGCTGGCGACGTAGCTGTGGCAGTTGCACCGAAAGCTCGTCAAGCCGCTCGAACGGGATTTCGCACACCGAGGTTGTTTCCTGGGCCTGGGCCGATACCGGGTAGGCCTCGGTGTCCATGCCCGACAGGCCGACCAGTTCGCTGGGCAGGTGGAAGCCGGTGATCTGCTCTTCGCCGCTGTCGCTGAGGCTGAAGGTTTTCAGGGCGCCGGAACGTACTGCGTAGACCGAGCCGAAATTGTCACCCTGGCGGAACAGGAACTCGCCTTTCTTCAGTGGGCGGCCGCGTTTGACGATTTCATCCAGTGCGTCCATGTCTTCCAGGTTCAGGGAAAGAGGCAGGCACAGGGGGGCCAGGCTGCAATCCTTGCAATGGGCCTGGTTGTGTGGGCGCAGTTTGACTGGCTCGGACATTTGAATCGATCCTTGTGGGAAAGCACACATAAGTCGTAAGGGTAACCCACGACGCAGGGTGTAGGCCAGTGTGCGCGATGATGGTGCGCGCTGGCGAAACCCCGACAGGTCGCCTGCCGGGAGTCCTTGTACGCCCATAGTGTGCCTGGCAAGGGCAGTTGTCCATGCGGTCGAACGCCTCGGTTTTCAGATCACCCGCGAGAAACGTTGGCGGTTTTGCATCGCCAGATAGGCATCGAACACCATGCATACTGAGCGCGCCAGCAGGCGGCCAGGCGGCAGGATGCGAATGCCCTGGCTGTCCAGGCTGATCAGGCCATCGCGCTGCAAGGTCAGCAGCTCAGGCCAGAGGTCGTTGAAGTAGCCGCGAAAATCGATAGTGAAGGCCTGTTCGATCGGTTCGAAATCCAGCTCGAAATGGCAGATCAGTTGTTGGATCACCGCCCGGCGAATGCGGTCGTCGTGGTTGCACAGCAAGCCACGCTGGGTGGCCAGCTGGGCGTTGGACAGGCTGTCCTGATAGGTGTTGAGGTCGCTGCTGTTCTGGCAGTACAGCTCGCCGATCTGGCTGATCGCCGACACGCCCAGGCCGATCAGGTCGCAGTGCCCGTGAGTGGTGTAGCCCTGGAAGTTGCGCTGCAGGGTGCCTTCTTCCTGGGCGATGGCCAGTTCGTCATCCGGCAGGGCGAAGTGATCCATGCCGATGTAGCGATAGCCAGCGGCGGTCAACTGGTCGATGGTGGCGTGCAGCATCTCCAGCTTGGCAGCCGGGCTGGGCAGATCGTTGTTGTCGATGCGCCGCTGGGGCATGAAACGCTCGGGCAGGTGGGCGTAGTTGAACACCGACAGGCGGTCGGGCTGCAGGCGGATCACTTCTTCGACGGTGCGCGCAAAACCTTCCGGGGTTTGCTTGGGCAGGCCGTAGATCAGGTCCAGGTTGACCGAGCGGAACTGCAGGGTGCGCGCAGCCTCGATCAGTGTACGGGTCTGTTCCAGGCTCTGCAGGCGGTTGACTGCGCGCTGCACGGCCGGGTCGAGGTCCTGCACGCCCAGGCTGACGCGGTTGAAGCCCAGCTCGCGGAGCAGGCCCATGGTCGACCAATCGGCCTCCCGCGGGTCGATCTCGATGCCATAGTCGCCGGAGTCGTCGTCCAGCAAGTGGAAGTGTTGGCGCAAGGTTGCCATCAGCTGGCGCAGTTCCACGTGGCTGAGGAAGGTCGGCGTGCCGCCGCCGAAATGCAACTGCTCAACACGCTGCTTGGGCCCCAGGTGGCAAGCGATCAACTGGATCTCCTGCTCCAGGCGCTGCAGGTACGGCGCGGCACGGGCACGGTCTTTGGTGATGACCTTGTTGCAGGCGCAGTAGTAGCAGATGTTGGCGCAGAACGGCACGTGCACGTACAGCGACAGCGGACGCACGGCCCGACGGCTCTCGCGCAGGGCGTGGAGCAGGTCGAACGAGCCCACTTCGCTGTGCAGTTGCATGGCGGTCGGGTAGGAGGTGTAGCGTGGCCCGGCCAGATCGTAGCGGCGGATCAGGTCGGTATCCCAACGAAGGTCGTCGAGCATGAGGGCGGTCCCCGGAAAGAGCAGCAGTGCACCGGAGTCTATGGCCGTCAGTAGTAATCGGTGTTGATTTGTATCAAGGGCATTGGGGCTGCGCAGCGGTGCCCGTCAATGCCCCATCAGCCAGTGTTGGTGCGGCCCGGGCAGGGTCCAGATGCCAAATAGCATCACCAGCAGCCCGCCAGCCACCCGCACGCTGCGCCGCCTCAACAACGCGTTTACCCGTTCCGCCGCCAGCCCCGTTGCCAGCAACACCGGCCAGGTGCCCACCCCGAACGCCAGCATCAACGCCGCGCTATAGCTGGCATTACCCTGGCTGGCCGCCCATAGCAGTGTGCTGTACACCAACCCGCACGGCAGCCAGCCCCACAGGGCGCCCAGCAGCAACGCCCGGGGCACGCTGGAAACCGGCAGCAAGCGCGACGCCACCGGCTGGATATGCCGCCACAGCCCGCGCCCCAGGGCTTCGATGCGGGTCAGGCCGCTCCACCAGCCGGCCAGGTACAGGCCCATGGCAATCAACAACAGCGCCGCCACCACCCGCAGCCCCAGAGCTGCCGGGCTGCTGGCCACGGCCCATCCGGCCAGGCCCAGCAACAGGCCGGCGCTGGTATAACTGAGCACACGCCCGAGGTTGTAGGCCAGCAGCAGGCGCAGGCGCTTGCCTCGTTGTTCGGGCGGTATGGCCAGGGTCAGCGCCCCCATCAGGCCGCCGCACATACCCAGGCAGTGGCCGCCGCCCAGCAGGCCAAGGACCAGCGCCGAGCCCAGCAGGGGAAGCAGGTCAGGCACGGGGTGGTGGTTCCTTGTCGGCGTCGGCTGGGGTGTCGTCAGGTTTCACCGCTGCTTGGTGGCGAGGGTCCTGGTCGTCGAACAAGATGCTGTGGGCGGGGCTTTCAAGGTCGTCGTACTGGCCGCTGTCCACCGCCCAGAAGAAGATGTACACGGCCACGCCGACCAGCAGCAGGGCTGCGGGGATCATGACATAGAGGGCGGGCATGGCGACTTCCTCCCGGGCAAGGGGGCTTCGTGGGGCAATGAGCCCGACGCCAATGGCATGCGGGTCAGGCGCAGGGCGTTGAGCACCACGATCAGCGAACTGACCGACATGCCGATGGCGGCCCATACCGGGGTGATCCAGCCGAGCGCGGCAAACGGCAACATCAGGCCATTATACAGGGTCGCCCACAGCAGGTTCTCGAGGATGTTGCGGCGGGTGCGGCGGGCCAGGTCGAAGGCCTGCACCAGCGCCTGCAGGCGGTTGGACAGCAGCACGGCATCGGCGCTGGTCTTGGCAAGGTCGGTGGCGCTGCCCATGGCGATGCTGATGTCGGCGGCGGCCAGCACCGGCACATCGTTGACGCCGTCACCGAGCATCAGCACCTTGCACCCTTGTGCCTGCAGTGCCTTCAGCCGGTCCAGCTTGTCGTCTGGAAGCAGCCCGCCAATGGCCTGGTCGATGCCCAGTTGCGCGGCCACTTCGGCAACCATCGGCGAGCTGTCGCCCGACAACAGCAGGGTTCGCCAGCCACGTGCCTTGCAGGCCGCGAGCAGGGCCGGGGCATCGTCGCGCAGGCGGTCGTCCAGGCCGAACCAGGCCAGCGGCCCCTGGCGGTCGCCCAGCAGCAGCCACTGGCCGCGTGGCTCCGGCACGGCGGGGATTTCCGCGCCGCTCAGGGCGCAGACGAAGGTGGCTTGGCCAATGCGCAAGCGCTGGCCGTCCACCAGCCCCTCCAGGCCCAGGCCGGGCATTGTCTGCACGTCCTCGGCGGGTGTGGTGGTGCGGCCGAAGGCACGGGCGATGGGGTGTTCGGAGCGGTTTTCCAGCGCTGCGGCGAGGGCCAGGCAGCGGTCGGCTGCCTGGCTGCCGAGCGGGCGGATGCTGCGCAGGGTCAGGCGGCCTTCGGTCAGCGTGCCGGTCTTGTCGAAAATGACTGTGTCGATCTGGTTCAGGCCCTCCAGCACATGGCCACGGGTTACCAGCAGGCCGAGCTTGTGCAAGGTGCCGGTGGCTGCGGTAAGCGCGGTTGGCGTGGCCAGGGACAGCGCACAAGGGCAGGTCGCCACCAGCATCGCCAGCACGATCCAGAATGCCCGTGTCGGGTCCAGATGCCACCACCACAGCCCGATGGCCACGGCGGCCAGCAGCGAGAACAACAGGAACCACTGCGAGGCGCGGTCGGCGATTTCCGCCAGGCGCGGTTTTTCGGTCTGGGCGCGTTCCAGCAGGCGCACGATGGCAGACAACCGTGAATCGTGGCCGAGGGCTTCGACTTCCACGTTGAGGGTGCTTTCGACATTCAGCGTGCCACCGGTGACCCGTTCGCCAACCCGGCGCGGTTGCGGCAGGTATTCGCCAGTCAGCAATGATTCGTCGACGCTCGAGCGGCCTTCGACGATGCGCCCGTCGGCGGGGATTACCGCCCCAGGCAGCACTTGCACGGTGTCACCGCAGTGCAGCTCGCTGAGCAGGATGCGCTCGCTGCGACCGATGGCGTCCAGGCGCAGGCACGAGGCTGGCAGCAGGTTGACCAGCTGCGCGGTGGCCGCAGCCGTGCGTTCGCGGGCACGTCGCTCCAAGTAGCGGCCAGTGAGCAGGAACAGGGCGAACATGCCCACCGTGTCGAAATACAGCTCGCCGCTGCCGGTGATGGCCGTCCAGATGCCGGCACCGAACGCCAGGCCAATGGCCAGTGACACCGAAACGTCCATGGTCAGGTGACGGGTGCGCAGGTCGCGCGCTGCGCCCTTGAAGAACGGTGCGCAGCTGTAGAACACGATGGGGATGGTCAGGAACAGTGCCACCCAGCGCAGGATGGTGTGCAGCTCGGGCGACAGGTCGATGTTGAATTCCGGCCAGGTGGCCATGGTTGCCATCATCGCCTGGAACCACAAAAGCCCGGCCACGCCCAGGCGGCGCAGGGCGCTGCGGTTCTCTTGGGCCAACTGTTCGGCGGCCTTGTCGGGCTGGTAGGGGTGGGCGGCGTAACCGATCTGGCGCAACTCGGCGAGCAGGCGCGAGAGCGGCAGTTGCTTGTCGTCCCAGCTCAGCAGCAGACGGTGGTTGGACAGGTTCAGGCGCGCCTCGGCGACGCCGGGCAGGTTGCGCAGGTGCTTTTCGATCAGCCAGCCACAGGCAGCACAGCTGATCCCCTCGATCAGTAGGGTGGTTTCGGCCAGCTCGCCCTGGTGACGGACGAAGGTTTGCTGCACGTCGCTACGGTCGTACAGGGCCAGTTCGTCCTGCAACTGCCTGGGCAGGGCCTCGGGGTTGGCGCTGTTGTCACTGCGGTGCTGGTAGTAGTGCTCCAGGCCGCCGGCGACGATCGACTCAGCCACCGCCTGGCAGCCGGGGCAGCAGAACGCCCGGGGCTCGCCGAGCACCACGGCGGTAAAGCGGCTGCCGGCCGGGACGGGCAGGGCGCAGTGGTAGCAGGGGGTGGGCTGGGTCATTGCATCATTGCCTTACACATATCGGCGCGGTTGACGCGCTCCCCTGTAGGAGCGGCCTTGTGTCGCGAAAGGGTCGCGAAGCGGCCCCACGATTTCAGCTTCGTCGCATAGATTGCCGGGGCTGCTGCGCAGCCCTTTCGGACCGGTCCGACGCTTCGGCAAGGCCGCTCCTACAGGTGCTCGGCGCCTTGGATGGCTTCATCACCCAGTTGCAATGTAACCCCGTGTTCGACTTTTTCCTCTTCGAACAAGCGCCACACCTGGCCACCTTCACTCCCCAGCAGCTCGACGAAGCGGCGCCCGTCGACCTTGTCTTCCAGTTGCCCTACATAGCGCCCCGCTTCGACCCGGCTCAGCAGCACCTTGCGGTCTTTCTCCGGCTGGGTGGGCGAAATCAGGTTCAACTCCAGGCTTTGCGGGCCACTGTTGCCGCTCAGGCGCAGGTCCACTTCGCCAGTCAGCTCGTCCAGGTGCACGCTGGCCTTCAGTCCCAGTTGCTGCGCAAGCAGCTCGCGGTCCAGTGAACGGTTGATGCCCTTGCCGGCCTCGTAGTAGTTGTCGTTCACCAGGTTGTCCGGATTGCGTACGGCGATGCTGACCATGGTCAGGCTCAGGCACACCGAGGTGGTGAGGATGCCGATGATGATCCAGGGCCAGAGGTGCTTGTACCAGGGGCTGGCGGCGGTGGCGGCAGGCATTGTGCGTTATCTCTCTTAGCGGATCTGTGGGCCGATGAAGCGGCTCTTGGCTTCAACCTGGGCGTCGCTGTCGTCGGCGCTCTTGAGGATGAAGGTGATTTCGTTGGTGGTCGAGGGCAGCTTCTCGGGGGCGATCGACAGCTGCACCGGCAGGCTGACGATATCACCAGCGGCCACGCGGATTTCGCGCTGGCCTTCGAGCTTGAGGTCCGGCAGGCCGGCAGCGTCCAGTACGTAGACGTGGTCGCGCTGGTCCTTGTTCATCACCTTCAGGCTGTACACGTTCTCGATCCGGCCCTGGGCGTTTTCGCGGTACAGTACGCGGTCTTTGCTGACGTCGAAACCAACCAGCGAACGGGTGGCGAAGGCGGTGGCCAGGCCGATGATCATCACCAGCAGCACCACGGCATAACCAATCAGGCGCGGGCGCAACATGTGAGTCTTCTGCCCGGACAAGTTGTGTTCGGTGGTATAGCTGATCAGCCCTTTGGGGTAATTCATCTTCTCCATGATGCTGTCGCAGGCGTCGATGCACGCGGCGCAGCCGATGCACTCGATCTGCAGGCCATCACGGATGTCGATGCCGGTGGGGCAGACTTGTACGCACATGGTGCAATCGATGCAGTCGCCCAGGCCTTGGGCCTTGTAGTCGGCGTCTTTTTTACGCGGCCCACGGGTTTCACCACGGCGCGGGTCGTAGGACACGATCAGCGTGTCCTTGTCGAACATCACGCTCTGGAAGCGTGCGTAGGGGCACATGTACACGCACACCTGCTCGCGTAGCCAGCCGGCATTGCCGTAGGTGGCAAGGGTGAAGAAACCGACCCAGAAATACGCCCAGCCATCGGCCTGGCCAGTGAAGAACTCGATCACCAGTTCACGGATGGGCGAGAAGTAGCCGACGAAGGTCATGCCGGTGACGAAACCGATCAGCAGCCAAAGGCTGTGCTTGGCGAACTTGCGCAGGAACTTGTTGCCGCTCATGGGGGCTTTGTCGAGCTTCATGCGCTGGTTGCGGTCGCCCTCGGTGACCTTTTCGCACCACATGAAAATCCACGTCCACACGCTTTGCGGGCAGGTGTAGCCGCACCAGACGCGGCCTGCGTACACGGTGACGAAGAACAGGCCGAAGGCGGCGACGATCAGGATGCCTGACAGCAGGATGAAGTCCTGCGGCCAGATAGTGGCGCCGAAGATGTAGAACTTGCGTTCGGGCAGGTTCCACCACACGGCCTGGTGGCCGCCCCAGTTCAGCCACACGGTGCCGAAGTACAGCAGAAACAGTGCAGCACCGCCGACCATGCGCAGGCGACGGAACAAACCGGTAAAGGCGCGGGTGTAGATTTTTTCGCGGGAGGCGTAAAGGTCGACGGAATCCTTCCCTTTGTTGGCAGGCGGGGTTACATCATGTACCGGAATTTGCTTGCTCATCATCAAGTCCCACGGCAGTGGAGAAATGCCGCGGCCAGTGCGTGCCGGCCGCAGTCTCGCGCAATCTGCTAGCGCTCTGCGGTCCATGATACGCCGCTGTTGGCAGTATGGGGCCGCACTGCGACCTTTAGTCGCGTTGGGTTCGTGGTATGAATCGTGTTATGGCGGGTGTCAATTGATCCAGGTCATCAGCCTGCAAGAAATGCGTGGCTGTACCGGCCTCTTCGCGGCTTCAGCCGCGAAGAGGCCGAGCCTGCTTACTCAGCCTTGGCCGGTTCGGCCTGGTGCGACAGGCTGTAAACATAAGCCGCCAGCAAGTGCACCTTGTCATTACCCTGCAGTTGCTCCTGGGCCGGCATCTGCCCTTGGCGACCATAACGAATGGTTTGCTGCAGCTGTGCAAAGCTCGAACCGTAGATGAACGCTTGCGGGTGGGTCAGGTTCGGCGCGCCCATGGCGGGTGTACCTTTGCCTTCCGGCCCGTGGCAGGCCACGCAGTTGGCGGCGAAGATCTTTTGCCCGTTCTCGGCATCGGCCTTGGCGCCTTCCGGCAGCGTGCGCCCATCCAGCTTGCTGACCACGAACGCCGCCACGTCAGCCACACCCTGGTCGCCGATCACCTCGGCCCAGGCTGGCATCACGCCATGGCGGCCGCCCATGATGGTGGTTTTGATGGTGTCTGGCTCGCCACCCCAGCGCCAGTCGTTATCGGTCAGGTTGGGGAAGCCGAAGGCACCCTTGGCGTCGGAACCGTGGCACACCGAGCAGTTCGAGGCGAACAAGCGCGCGCCCATTTTCAGGGCCTGCGGGTCCTTGGCCACGTCCTCGATGGGCATGGCGGCGAACTTGGCGAAGATCGGCCCGAAACGGGCGTCGGCCTTGGCCATTTCCTTTTCCCACTCGTGCACGCCGGTCCAGCCTGGCTGGCCATTGGAAAACTCGGTCTGCTTGTCGTTATCCAGGTACGAGTAACCCGGCAGAATGCCTTTCCAGTTGCCCAGGCCTGGGTACAGCACCAGATAGCCGAGGGCGAAGACGATGGTGCCGACGAACAGCCAGAACCACCATTTGGGTAGCGGGTTGTCGTACTCCTCGATGCCATCGAAGGCATGCCCGACGGTTTCGTCGGTAACCTCTTCGCGCTGGCCCTTGCGGGTCGACAGCAGCAGCCAGGTCAACGAGAAGATGGTGCCCAGGGTCAGGACGGTAACGTACAGACTCCAGAAGGTTGTCATTGTTGTTTGCTCCCAGAAGCTTTTGCGTGCTCTTGCTCGACGTGGCGGCAGGCCTCGGGGTCATCCGCGAAGGGCAGTTGGGTCGCTTCGTCGAAGTCCTTTTTACGCCGTGGGTTGAATACCCACAGCGCCAGGCCCACGAAGGCCACCATCACCACGACGGTGCCCAGGCCGCGAATCATCCCGATATCCATCAGCGTCACCGTTTGCTCTTGATGATGGTGCCAAGACCCTGCAGGTACGCGACGATGGCGTCCATTTCGGTCTTGCCCTTGACCGCGTCACGCGCGCCGGCAATGTCGGCGTCGGTGTACGGGGTGCCGAGTGTGCGCAGCACTTCCATCTTTTTCGCGGTGTCCTTGCCGTCGAGCTTGTTCTCGACCAGCCACGGGTAGGACGGCATCTTCGATTCCGGTACCACGTTGCGCGGGTTGTACAGGTGCGCACGGTGCCAGTCATCGGAGTAGCGGCCACCGACACGGGCCAGGTCCGGCCCGGTACGCTTGGAGCCCCACAGGAACGGGTGGTCCCACACGCTCTCGCCAGCCACCGAGTAGTGGCCGTAGCGCTCGGTTTCGGCGCGGAACGGGCGGATCATCTGCGAGTGGCAGCCCACGCAGCCTTCGCGGATGTAGATATCGCGGCCTTCCAGCTCCAACGCAGTGCGTGGCTTCATGCCCTCGACCGGCTTGTTGGTGACGTCCTGGAAAAACAGCGGGACGATCTGGGTCAGGCCACCGACGCTCACGGCGATGACCATGAAGAAGGCCAGCAGGCCTATGTTCTTCTCGACGGCTTCATGCTTCATCAGTGCGCTCCCACAACGACGATCTTGGCGGCTTCCTCAGCCTGTGCCGGGTTGGCGGCACGTACGGTACGGAACACGTTGTAGGCCATCAGCAGCATGCCGCTGGCGAAGAACGCACCGCCCAGGGCGCGGACGATATAGCCAGGGTGGCTGGCCTGCAGGGCTTCGACGAAGGAGTAGGTGAGGGTGCCGTCATCGTTGATGGCGCGCCACATCAGGCCTTGGGTAATGCCGTTGACCCACATCGAGGCGATGTACAGCACGGTGCCGATGGTGGCCAGCCAGAAGTGCGCGTTGATCAAGCCGACGCTGTGCATCTGCTCGCGGCCGTAGAGTTTCGGGATCATGTGGTACACGGCGCCGATCGAGATCATTGCCACCCAGCCGAGGGCGCCGGCGTGGACGTGGCCGATGGTCCAGTCGGTGTAGTGCGACAGCGAGTTCACGGTCTTGATGGCCATCATCGGGCCTTCGAAGGTGGACATGCCGTAGAACGCCAGCGAAACCACCAGGAAGCGCAGGATCGGGTCGGTGCGCAGTTTGTGCCAGGCACCGGACAGGGTCATCATGCCGTTGATCATGCCACCCCAGCTTGGCGCCAGCAGGATGATCGACATCACCATGCCCAGCGACTGCGCCCAGTCAGGCAGGGCGGTGTAGTGCAGGTGGTGGGGGCCTGCCCAGATGTACAGGGTGATCAGCGCCCAGAAGTGCACGATCGACAGGCGATACGAGTAGATCGGCCGCTCGGCCTGCTTGGGCACGAAGTAGTACATCATCCCCAGGAAGCCAGTGGTGAGGAAGAAGCCCACGGCGTTGTGGCCGTACCACCACTGGATCATTGCGTCGGTGGCGCCGGCGTAGGCCGAGTACGACTTGAACAGGCTCACCGGCAGCGAGATGTGGTTGACGATGTGCAGCATCGCGGTGACCACGATGAAGGCGCCGTAGAACCAGTTGCCGACGTAGATGTGCTTGGTCTTGCGCTTGACGATGGTGCCGAAGAACACCAACCCGTAGGTTACCCAGACGATGGCCAGCAGGATCGCCAGCGGCCATTCGAGCTCGGCGTATTCCTTGGTGGTGGTGTAGCCCATCGGCAGGGTGATCAGCGCGCCGACAATCACTGCCTGCCAACCCCAGAAGGTGAAGGCGGCCATGCTGTCGGAGATCAGCCGGGTCTGGCAGGTGCGCTGCACCACGTAGTAGCTGGTGCCGAACAGCGCACAGCCCCCGAAGGCGAAGATCACCAGGTTGGTGTGCAGCGGGCGCAGGCGGCCGAAGCTGGTCCAGGGCAGGTCCAGGTTCAGTTGCGGCCATACCAGCTGCGAGGCGATGAAGACGCCGAGGCCCATGCCAAGGATCCCCCAGACCACCGTCATGATGGCGAACTGGCGGACGACCTTATAGTTATAAGCAGTCGGACTGATTGCTGTGCTCATTCTAAGGTTCCACGGTTTTGATGTTCTTGTTGGTCGAAAAATCGGCGCCAGTATTGATAACCAGCAAGGTTACCGCAACGCAACTTTGGTACGCCGACCCGTGTCCGAGCCCGTTCACTGATGTCCCGCAGCGATCGGGTCCGGACGATTGTACACAAATAAATATTTGTAATGTGTACCGTTTTTCACCTTTTTCTGATCGATCGGTCAAGCTTTTTATCGGGACGGCGACAGGCTATGCGCCGCGTCTGCTTCGGTCCTTTCGGCGCGAAGCCCACTGAGGCAACAAGCTTAGTTGTGTTCGGAGGGGGTGCAAGGGAGGGGGTGGAGCGGAAAGGGGCCGCAAAGCGGCCCCAGGGTATTACTTGGCAGTCACGGTTTCAGCAGCATCATCCTGCGACAGGCTATACACATACGCCGCCAGCAGGTGCACCTTGTCGTTGCCCTGGATCTCGGCCTGCGCCGGCATCTGCCCTTGGCGACCATAACGAACGGTCTGCTGCAGCTGGGCAAAGCTCGAGCCGTAGATGAACGCCTGCGGGTGGGTCAGGTCGGGTGCGCCCATGGCTGGGGTGCCCTTGCCTTCCGGCCCGTGGCAGGCCACGCAGTTGCTGGCAAAGATTTCCTTGCCCTTGGCCGCGTCGGCCTTGACCCCTTCTGGCAGGGTGCGGCCATCCAGGTTGGTCAGCACGAACGCGGCCACATCGGCCACGCCTTGCTCGCCGATCACTTCAGCCCAGGCCGGCATCACGCCGTGGCGGCCGTTCATGATCGAAGCCTTGATGGTTTCCGGCTCGCCGCCCCAGCGCCAGTCCTTGTCGGTGAGGTTGGGGAAGCCGTAGGCACCCTTGGCGTCCGAGCCGTGGCACACCGAGCAGTTGGAGGCAAACAGGCGGCTGCCCATTTTCAGCGCCTGCGGGTCCTTGGCCACTTCTTGCACGGGCATGGCGGCGTACTTGGCGAAGATGGGGCCGAACTTGGCATCAGCCTTGTCCATTTCCTTTTGCCATTCGTTGACGCCGGTCCAGCCATTTTCATAGCCAGGCAGGATGCCTTTCCAATTGCCCAGGCCGGGGTAGAGGATCAGGTAACCGACCGAGAACACCAAGGTGCCGACGAACAACCAGAACCACCACTTGGGCAGCGGGTTGTCGTACTCCTCGATACCGTCGAAGCTGTGGCCCATGGTTTGGTCGGTGGTGTTTTTGCTCTCGCCCTTGCGGGTGGCGAGCAGCAGCCAGGTCAGGCCAATCAGGCTACCGATGGTCAGTACGCTGATGTACGTACTCCAGAAGGTGGTCATTGCCCGTTACTCCTTTTTGCAGCAGGTTCCTGTCCGGCAGGGGGCAGGTGGTCGTCGACGAAGGGCAGCAGGCGCGCTTCGGCGAAATCACGGTCGCGGCGGCGGTTGAACACCCACAGGGAGAGGCCGATGAAGGCGATCATCACCACCAGGGTACCCAGGCCGCGGATCATGCCGATGTCCATATGCATCGCACTCACCTCTTGTTCTTGATCGCGGTGCCGAGCACCTGCAGGTAGGCGACCAGCGCGTCCATCTCGGTCTTGCCCTTGACTGCGTCACGGGCGCCGGCGATGTCGGCGTCGGTGTACGGCACGCCCAGGGTGCGCAAGGTGCGCATCTTGACGTCGGTGTGGCTGTTGTCGACCTGCTGGGCGACCAGCCACGGGTACGACGGCATCTTCGACTCCGGCACTACGTTGCGCGGGTTGTACAGGTGCGCACGGTGCCAATCGTCCGAGTAGCGGCCGCCGACCCGGGCCAGGTCCGGCCCGGTGCGCTTGGAACCCCACAGGAACGGGTGGTCCCACACGCTCTCGCCGGCCACCGAGTAGTGGCCGTAGCGCTCGGTTTCGGCGCGGAACGGGCGGATCATCTGCGAATGGCAACCCACGCAGCCTTCGCGGATGTAGATGTCGCGGCCTTCCAGCTGCAGTGCGGTGTAGGGCTTCATGCCTTCCACCGGCTTGTTGGTGACGTCCTGGAAGAACAGCGGGACGATCTGGGTCAGGCCGCCGATACTGACGGCGAACACCATCAGCAGGGCCATCAGGCCGACGTTTTTCTCGATGACTTCATGTTTCATCAGGCGTTTCTCCTCAAGCCAACTGGGCGTTCGCAGGGGCGACGTCAAGCGCTGGCGAACGCACGGTGCGCCAGGTGTTCCAGGCCATCAGGAACATGCCGCTGAGGAAGATCGCACCGCCGACGAAGCGCACGACGAAGCCTGGGTGGCTGGCTACCAGGGTTTCCACGAACGAGTAGGTGAGCGTGCCGTCGCTGTTGACCGCGCGCCACATCAGGCCCTGGGCGATGCCGTTGACCCACATCGAGGCGATGTACAGCACGGTGCCGATGGTGGCCAGCCAGAAGTGCGCGTTGATCAGGCCGAGGCTGTACATGCGCTCTTTGCCAAACACTTTCGGGATGGTGTGGTACAGCGCACCGATCGAGATCATGGCGACCCAGCCGAGGGCGCCAGCGTGCACGTGGCCGATGGTCCAGTCGGTGTAATGGGACAGGGCGTTGACCGTCTTGATGGCCATCATCGGGCCTTCGAAGGTGGACATGCCGTAGAACGCCAGCGAAACCACCAGGAAGCGCAGGATCGGGTCGCTGCGCAGTTTGTGCCAGGCGCCCGACAGGGTCATCATGCCGTTGATCATGCCGCCCCAGCTCGGTGCCAGCAGGATCAGCGACATCACCATGCCCAGAGACTGTGCCCAGTCGGGGAGGGCGGTGTAGTGCAGGTGGTGCGGGCCTGCCCAGATGTACAGGGTGATCAGTGCCCAGAAGTGCACGATCGACAGGCGATAGGAATACACCGGGCGTTCGGCCTGTTTGGGCACGTAGTAGTACATCATCCCCAGGAAGCCTGCGGTCAGGAAGAAGCCCACCGCATTGTGGCCGTACCACCACTGCACCATGGCGTCGGTGGCGCCGGCGTAGACCGAGTACGACTTGGTCAGGCTGACGGGCAGTTCCAGGTTGTTGACGATGTGCAGCAGCGCCACGGTGAGGATGAAGGCGCCGAAGAACCAGTTACCTACGTAGATGTGCTTGGTGTTGCGCTTCATCAGCGTGCCGAAGAACACGATGGCGTAGCCCACCCAGACGATGGTGATCAGGATATCGATCGGCCATTCCAGTTCGGCGTATTCCTTGGAGCTGGTGTAGCCCAGCGGCAGGCTGATGGCCGCTAGCACAATCACCAGTTGCCAGCCCCAGAAGGTGAACGCGGCCAAGCCCGGTGCGAACAGGGTGGTCTGGCAGGTGCGTTGCACCGAATAATAGGAGGTGGCAAACAGCGCACAGCCGCCGAACGCGAAGATCACCGCATTGGTATGCAGGGGGCGCAGGCGGCCGAAGCTGGTCCAGGGGAGGTCGAAGTTGAGGGAAGGCCAGGCGAGCTGGGCGGCGATGAAGACGCCGAGCCCCATCCCGACGATTCCCCACACCACCGTCATGATGGCGAATTGGCGGACCACCTTGTAGTTATAGGCGGTACTGCTGGTTGTGTTCATGTATGGGTTCCCATCCACGGTTATTTGGCAGGCTTTACAGCGAGGCAAGCATGATTAATGGGCAAAGTGCCGGTATTGACGGGGATCAATGGGCGAAGGTCGCAAATGTCCCAGGCTTGCGCTGCGATCCTCCGCGCGTTCAGGGTAAAGACGGCTACAAGGGCTGCCTGATCCTGGCCCATGGCGCGGGCGCGCCGATGGACAGCGGGTTCATGGACGACATGGCGCAAAGGCTTGCGGCACTTGGGGTTGCGGTAGTGCGCTTCGAGTTCCCGTACATGGCCGAGCGCAGGGTTACCGGCGGCAAGCGGCCGCCCAACCCACAGAAGGTGTTGCTGGAATGCTGGTGCGAGGTGTACCGGCAGGTGCGACCTTTGGTCGCGGGCAAGCTGGCCGTGGGCGGCAAGTCCATGGGTGGGCGCATGGCGAGCCTGTTGGCCGACGAGTTGGGCACGGACGCGCTGGTGTGCCTGGGCTATCCGTTCTACGCGGTGGGTAAACCCGAAAAGCCACGGGTGGAGCATTTGGCAGCGTTGAAGACCCCGACCTTGATCGTGCAGGGCGAGCGGGATGCGCTGGGTAACCGCGAGGCGGTGGCGGGGTATGCGTTGTCGCCGGCGATCGAGGTGAGCTGGCTAACGGCGGGGGACCATGACTTGAAGCCGTTGAAGGCCTCGGGGTTCAGCCATGAGCAGCATTTGCAGGCGGCGGCGCAGCGAGTGGCCAGTTTCTTGGCAGGCATATGACGTGTAGGAGCGGCCTTGTGTCGCGAAAGGGCTGCGAAGCGGCCCCAGGTTTTCAGCTTCGCAGCGTAAATTGCCGGGGCCGCTGTGCGGCCCTATCGCGACACAAGGCCGCTCCTACAACGAGCGTGCCAATAGCGAACAGTTAGTCGCGGTACTCGCACAGGTAGGCGGTATCGACTTTCACCTTCAGCTGGAACTTGCTGTCGGCGGCAACATTGAACTTGTCGCCCGCGTTGAAGGTTTCCCAGTTGTCGCTACCCGGCAGTTTCACGGTCAGCGCGCCCGATACCACGTGCATGATCTCGCGCTTGGCAGTGCCGAACTCGTATTCGCCCGGGGCCATGACGCCGACAGTGGCGGGGCCTTCTTCGCCCGCGAATGCGATCGACTTGACGGTGCCGTTGAAGTACTCGTTGACCTGGAACATGGGCGACTCCTGAAGAGGGGGATGAAAAAGGGCTGGCCAGTATGCCCAAGCCCACAGGCCTCGTCATCTGCTTTCAGGGGCTGTTGGCGGGTAGGGTCAACGGTAGTAGCCGCGCCGTGTTGCGCGCATCTTCCAGGGCCCGGTGCTGCTGCCCGCAAAAGTGCATGCCGGCCAGTTGCAGGGCGCCGTTCAGGCCGGTTGGGCGCTGCAAGTGGCGGGCCTTGGCAAAGCGTTGCTTGAGGTTGATGTGCGGCAATGTGCGCAGCAGGCTGTCGAGCCCATGCTGTTGCCATTCCTGGTGCAACTGCTGGCGGTCGTAGTCGCCCCAGCTGACCCAGGCCTGAAGCTGCCCACGGTGGTGTCCGAGCCATCGCTCGACGTTTGCCCATACCTCGCGAAACGGCGCGGCACTGTCCACGTCTGCCTGGCTGATGTGGGTCAGCTCACGGCAGAAAGGGGTCAGTTGCGGCCGCCGCCGTGGCCTGACGAAACGCTGAAAATGGTCGACCTCGCGGCCTTCGCGGGTGACCAGGCTTGCACCGATTTCAATGATTTCCATCTCTGTGACCGGCCAACCACCTTCATCGGTGGTGGCTTCCAGGTCGATCACCAACCAATGGCCCATACCAGGCTCCCTTGCAGATCCTGCTAGAGCGTAGCCAAACTCAAGGCATCCGGCACCCTATGGCATTTTGCCGCCTGCTTTGGCACAAAGAGCGGGCGCCAGCAGTTGTGCCGCACCCGGAAAACGCCTAGCTTAAGCGGACCCAGGCATGAACCGTGATGAGTGTCCGTCTTGACTCCAGCGCCCGGCCTAAAGGCCTTGTCCACCCTGATCCAGCTGGCCGTGTTCGGGTTGGCGGCACCAGCATGGGCTGCCGATGCTGTCGAGGTGAAGATTGGCGCGGCGCATTTCCCGCCCTACACGGTGCGCCCCGAACAGGGGGCCGACACCGGCCTGCTGCCACAGCTGGTCGACGCGCTCAACCGCTTGCAGCAGGGTTATCACTTTGTCCTGGTGCCCACGTCCATCCAGCGGCGGTTTGGTGACTTCCAGCAAGGCCGCACCGACATGGCGATTTTCGAAAACCCGCAATGGGGCTGGGAGCAGATTGCCCACCAAACCGTGGACATGGGCTTGGAGGACGCCGAAGTGTTCGTCGCCCGCCAGGCCAATGGCAGCGACCCGCATTACTTCGATGACCTGCGCGGCAAACGCCTGGCACTGTTCAATGGCTACCACTACGCCTTCGCCAGCTTCAACCCCGACCCGGACTACCTGCGCAAGACGTACAACGCGACCCTGACCTATTCCCACGACAGCAACCTGCTGATGGTGCAGGCGGGCCGCGCCGATATCGCCCTGGTCACGCGCTCCTACCTCAGCGATTTCCTCGCGCGCAACCCAGCGAGCAAGGCGCAGTTGGTGCCTTCGCAACGCATTGACCAGGTTTATCACCACTACGCCTTGCTGCGCCCGGGAGCGCCTATTGGCGAGCAATCGTTCGCCGGCCTGCTGCGTGACCTGCGTAACAGCGGTGAACTGGCGCGGATCTTCGAGCCCTACCGCATCACGGTCACGGCCCCCAGCGACTAAATTCACGCAACGCGGCAACGTTCTCAGCAGTGAGCCTTTTCTTCATTTTCGTGAGTCAAGCCCATGCCGTTCGATGCCGCTTCGCAGCCCCAGTCACCGCCACGTTGGCGCAGTCTCAGTGCCGAGGAGGGTGACCGCTGGCTGAGCCTCACCCTTGAAGGCCGCCCGCTGATCCAAGTGCACCTCGAGGCGGGCGCCACCCTGCACGTCCACCTTGATCGGCTGTGCCCCGAGCGCCCGTATCAAGCCTTGTGGGCGGCCTGCTATTGGTTGCTGTCCCGCGACACGGCCTGCCAGCGCCTGGTCTGGCATTTGCCCGAGGTGCAGCCCCAGGCGCTGGCCAGTGGCTTGTTGTTGCTGGCTGAGCAGCCCGGCCAGTACCTGTGCGAGCGGGCGCTGTTCTGGCAGTTGCCACAGCCTTGGCTGGGTGAGTCGGTGGCGGCGGTGTACCCGCAGCAGATGCAGATCAGCAATGGCAAGCGCCACCCGCGCCGCGCACCTAAGCCCCGTGGCGAGGTATACCGGCGCTTCGATGCACGCCTGGGTAGCTGGGTGTCGCTGCGCACGCTGGAGATCGAACACGACCTGGAACGCTTCAACCGCTGGCAGAACAACCCGCGTGTGGAGGCGTTCTGGCAGGAAGGTGGCACCCTTGCACAACATCATGAGTACCTGAGCAAGCTCGAAGCCGACCCGCATACCCTGACGCTGATTGGCTGCTTCGATGATGAGCCGTTTGCCTACTTCGAGGCGTACTGGGCAAAGGAAGACCGCATTGCACCGTTTTACCCGGTCGATGACTACGACCGTGGTATCCATATGCTGGTGGGGGAAGAGAGCCATCGAGGGCCGCACAAGGTGGCCAGCTGGCTATCGGCGCTGGTGCACTACCTGTTCCTGGATGACCCGCGCACCCAGCGGGTGGTAGCCGAGCCGCGCGCAGACAACGGCAAGATGATCGGCTACATGCACGACCAGTGCTTCCATTGCGACAAGGCGTTCGACTTCCCGCACAAGCGGGCGGCGCTGATGATTCTGGGGCGGGAGCGGTTTTTCGATCGTTGCAAGCTGGCTTGATACCGAGATGGACTCTTCGCGGGCATGCCCGCGAAGAAGAAAACCCTGTTTGATCAGGCCTGCCGATTGGCGGTCTTGCGGCAGTGCACCAGCGCATCGCGGATCATGAAGTTGACCAGTGTCGGCGACACGCCCAGCTCCTTGGCAATGTCTTTCTGCGGCACGCCATGCAGGCGATACATCTCGAACGCATAGCGGGTACGCTGCGGCAGTTCGTTCAGCGCCTCGGCAATGTCGTCCAGCGCGGCAAGGTTGATGTGGGTTGCTTCGGGCGAGGCGTTCTGGATGACCACATTCAGGCCTTCCTCCTCGGTGCCGGAGTACTTCAGCTCCATCGCCTGCTTGCGGTAATGGTCAATGGCCAGGTTGCGCACGATCTGGAACAAGTAGCTCAGCTGCGCCTTGAAAGACGATGTGATCTGCGGGGCGGCGCTGAGCCGAAAGAAGGCGTCCTGCACCACATCTTCGGCACGCGAGCGGCAGCCGGTGATGCGTGCGGCGATCTTGACCAGGATGCTGCGGTTGTCGACGAAGGCCTGCAGTAATGGTGAATCGCACTTACTTGTGGATAGTTGTTCCGCCATGGAAATCACCTTGTCACAGAGGGGAAAGGAAGCACCCAAAAGTAGGAAGCTTCCTACGACGTGCGACAAACTATTCAGAATGATAATGATTGTCAAATACGAAACGTAATTAGTATCTGTATCTTTCAGTTCTAAGGCCGCCGTGTGAAATCGTTCACCCCGGCCCCTTCTGCCACCGCACAATCCTCGCTAATTTCTGCCCCCGCCCATCCGTTCCCCTGTGTACATCCTCGGTCGCCATTCGCTGCCCGCCCACGTTCGCGGAGCAGCCGGCACGCCCCAACAGACACTGGCAGGAACACCCCATGACGGACGCCTTCGAACTCCCGCTCTCGCTGGTCCAGGCCCTGGCGCAACGCGCCGCGCAAACCCCGGACAAGATTGCCCTGCGCTTTCTGGCCGACGCCCCCGGCGAGCAGGCCGTGCTCAGCTACCGGGACCTCGACCAGCGTGCGCGCACCATCGCCGCCGCCTTGCAGGCCCGTGCCGGTTTCGGCGACCGTGCAGTGCTGCTGTTCCCCAGTGGCCCGGACTACGTGGCGGCGTTCTTTGGCTGCCTGTATGCGGGCGTCATCGCGGTACCGGCCTACCCGCCGGAATCGGCACGCCAGCACCATCAGGAGCGCCTGTTGTCGATCATCGACGACGCCGAACCGCGCCTGCTGCTGACCGTGGCGGCCTTGCATGACAGCCTGCAAGGCCTGGAGGCACTGGCAGCAGACAACGCGCCCGAGCTGCTGGCTGTGGACGGCCTGGACCCGGTGCTGGCCGCGAGCTGGCAGGCGCCCGCGCTGAAGGGGGATGACATTGCCTTCCTGCAGTACACCTCCGGCTCCACCGCGTTGCCCAAGGGCGTGCAGGTCAGCCATGGCAACCTGGTGGCCAACGAGCAGCTGATCCGTTGTGGCTTCGGCATCGACCTCAACCCCGACGATGTGATCGTCAGCTGGTTGCCGCTGTACCACGACATGGGCCTGATTGGCGGCCTGTTGCAGCCAATTTTCAGTGGTGTGCCCTGCGTGCTGATGTCGCCAGGTTACTTCCTGGCCCGGCCGCTGCGTTGGTTGCAAGCCATCAGCGAGTATGGCGGCACCATTAGCGGCGGCCCGGATTTCGCCTACCGCCTGTGCAGCGAGCGGGTCAGCGAGGCCTCGCTCAGCGGGCTCGACCTGAGCCGCTGGCGCGTGGCCTATTCCGGCTCCGAGCCGATCCGCCAGGACAGCCTGGCGACCTTCGCCGACAAGTTCCAGGCCTGCGGCTTCGACCCGCAGAGCTTCTTCGCCAGCTATGGCCTGGCCGAAGCCACCCTGTTCGTCAGTGGCAGCCGCCGTGGCCAGGGCATTGCAGCACTGGAGCTGGATGCCGACGCCTTCGCTGTCAACCGCGCCGAGCCGGGCACAGGCAGCGTACTGATGAGCTGCGGCTACCCGCAGCCAGGGCACGCCGTACGCATCGTCGAGCCGCAGCAGTTGCAGGTGCTGGGCGACAACCAGGTTGGCGAAGTCTGGGCCGGTGGCCCGAGCATTGCCCTGGGCTACTGGCGCAACCCTGAGGCCAGCGCCCGTACGTTCGTCGAAATGGACGGCCAGACCTGGCTGCGTACCGGCGACCTGGGCTTCATGCGTGAGGGCGAGGTGTTCGTGACTGGGCGCCTGAAAGACATGCTGATCGTGCGTGGGCAGAACCTGTACCCACAGGACCTGGAAAAAACCCTCGAGCGCGAAGTCGAAGTGCTGCGCAAAGGCCGCGTGGCCGTGTTCGCTGTCGAGCACCAGGGCGAGGAGGGCATCGGCGTGGCGGTGGAGATCAGCCGCAATGTGCAAAAGGCAATCAAGCCCCAGGACCTGATCAAGACCCTGCGCCAGGTCATCGCTGACGCCTGCCGCCAGGCCCCGGCCGTGGTCCTGCTGCTGAACCCCGGTGCGCTGCCGAAGACCTCCAGCGGCAAGTTGCAGCGCTCGGCCTGCCGCCTGCGCATGGACGATGGCAGCCTGGACTGCTATGCCCGTTTCCCTGAAGCGAGCGAAGCCATTGCCAGTGAAGCTGCCGGTGATGAACTGCAAGCACGCATCGCTGCGGTGTGGCGTGACATCCTCAAGGTAGAGGCGGTGGCAGCAGATGATCACTTCCTGCTGCTGGGTGGCAACTCCATTGCCGCTACCCAGGCCACTGCGCGCCTGGCCGATGAGCTGGGTATCAACCTGAACCTGCGGGTTTTGTTCGAGGCGCCGGTACTGGCCGACTACAGCAAAGCCGTCGGCGCAATCATCGTCGAAGGCGGTGCCCACCCCGCAGCCATCGCCACCTTGGCGCGTGCCCAGGCGTTGCCCCAGTCGCTGGCGCAAAACCGCTTGTGGCTGATGTGGCAGCTGGAACCACAATCGGCGGCCTACAACATCCCGGCCGGCCTGCATCTGCGTGGCGAGCTGGACGTAGTGGCGCTGGAAGCGGCCTTCGAGGCACTGGTGGCGCGCCACGAATCGCTGCGTACCGTGTTCAGTGAGGAAAACGGTCAGGCGCTTCAGCGCATCAGGCCGCAGCAGCCGTTCAGCCTGCAGCGCCTGGATCTTGAAGGGCACTCGACCGAACAGGTTGTAGCGCAGCGAGAAGCCGAGGCCCGTCAGCCGTTCGACCTGACCCAGGGGCCACTGCTGCGAGTAACCCTGGTACGCCTGGGCGACGAAGACCATCAGCTGTGGGTGACCCTGCACCACATCGTTGCCGACGGCTGGTCGCTGAACATCCTGCTCGACGAATTCGCCAAGCTGTACGCCGCTCGCTGCCAAGGCCTGGAGGCCAACCTGGCGCCGCTGACACTGGGTTACGCCGACTATGGCACCTGGCAGCGCCAATGGCTGGCCGACGGTGAAGCCGAACGCCAACTGCAACACTGGAAGGCGCAGCTGGGCGATGAGTTGCCGGTGCTCGACCTGTGCACCGACCACCCCCGCGCCAGCCAGCGCCAGCACAGCGCTGCGCGCTTCAACCTCAAGGTGCCCGCCAAGCTCGGCGACGCGCTCAAGGGTTTGGCCCGTGAGCAGCAAGCCAGCCTGTTCATGGTCCTGCTGGCCGGTTGGCAGGCGCTGCTGCAGCGCTACAGCGGCCAGGCCGATATTCGCGTCGGGGTGCCCAACGCCAACCGTCCGCGCCTGGAAACCCAAGGCATGGTCGGCTTCTTCATCAACACCCAGGTGCTGCGCGCACAGTTCGAGGGTCGCCAGTCGTTCACCCAGTTGCTGGCCCAGGTACGCCAGGCCACTTTGCAAGCCCAGGCTAACCAGGACCTGCCGTTCGAACAGCTGGTCGAAGCCCTGCCCGAGGCGCGTGAACAGGGCCTGTTCCAGGTCATGTTCAACCACCAGCAACGCGACCTGTCAGCGCTGCGCCGCCTGCCGGGGCTGCTGGCCGAAGAGCTGCCGTGGCATAGCCGCGAAGCCAAGTTCGACTTGCAGCTGCACAGTGAAGAAGACCACCAGGGCCGCTTGAGCCTGGCCTTCGACTATGCCGCCGAGCTGTTCGAAGCGAGTACCGTCAAGCGCCTGGCCCAGCACCTGCTGGCGCTGCTGGAGCAAGTGTGCAGTGCGCCGCAACGGGCGTTGGGCGAGGTGCAGTTGCTCGATGAGCCAGCCCGTGCACAGCTGCTGGGTTGGGGCCAGGCTGCTGCCGCCGCACCGCAGCACCTGCTGGTCGAGCAACTCAATGAACAGGCACGCCTGACCCCGCAGCGCACCGCCCTGGTGTGGGAAGGCGGCAGCCTGGACTACGCCGAGCTGCACCAGCAAGCCAACCGGCTGGCCCACTACCTGCGTGACAAAGGCGTCGGCCCCGACACCTGCGTGGCCATTGCCATCGAGCGCTCGCCGCAGTTGCTGGTCGGCCTGCTGGCCATTCTCAAGGCTGGCGGCGCCTACGTGCCGCTGGATGTCGATTACCCGGCCGAACGCCTGGCCTACATGCTGGCCGACTGCAACGCCGGCCTGTTGCTGAGCCACAGCAGCCTGCTGGGCAAGCTGCCGCAGGTCGCCGGTGTCAGCGCCATTGCCCTCGACCAGTTGCACCTGGACAGCTGGCCCAGCCAGGCCCCCGGCCTGCACCTGCACGGCGACAACCTGGCCTACGTGATCTACACCTCCGGCTCCACTGGCCAGCCCAAGGGCGTGGGTAATACCCACGCGGCGCTGGCCGAGCGCTTGCAGTGGATGCAGGCTACCTACGCGCTGAACGACAGCGACGTGCTGATGCAGAAAGCGCCGATCAGCTTCGATGTGTCGGTGTGGGAGTGCTTCTGGCCATTGATCACCGGCTGCAAGCTGGTGCTTGCCGGGCCGGGCGAACATCGCGACCCGCAGCGCATTGCCGCACTGGTACAGGCCCAAGGTGTGACCACACTGCACTTCGTGCCGCCGCTGTTGCAGGTGTTCATCCAGGAGTCGCAGGCGGGCGCCTGCAGCAGCCTGCGCCGGTTGTTCTCGGGTGGCGAAGCGCTGTCCGCCGCTCTGCGTGACCGCGTGCTGCAAGTGCTGCCGCAGGTGCAACTGCACAACCGCTATGGCCCGACCGAAACTGCCATCAACGTCACCCATTGGCACTGCCAGGCGGCGGACGGCGAGCGCTCGCCGATTGGCCGCCCGCTGGGCAACGTGCTATGCCGCGTACTTGACGACGAGCTTGAACTGACTGCGCCAGGCGTGCCGGGCGAGCTGTACCTCGGCGGTGCGGGCCTGGCCCGTGGCTACCTGGGGCGCCCGGGCCTTACCGCCGAGCGCTTCGTGCCCCAGGCCGACGGCAATGGTCAGCGGCTGTACCGCAGCGGCGACCGCGCCCGCTGGCAGGTGCAGCTAGAGGCGCTGGAATACCTCGGTCGCCTTGACCAGCAGGTAAAGGTGCGTGGCTTCCGTGTGGAGCCCGAAGAGGTTCAGGCCTGCCTGCTGGCGCAAGCGGGAGTCGAACAGGCGCTGGTGCTGATTCACAAGGACGCTATTGGCGCGCAACTGGTCGGTTATTACAGTGGCAGCGCCCAGCCTGCCGACTTGCTGGCCGTGCTGGCTGAGCAACTGCCAGCCTACATGGTGCCGGCGCAACTCATCGCGCTGGCGCAGATGCCGTTGGGCCCCAGCGGCAAGGTCGAGCGCAAGGCACTGCCGGCCCCGGTCTGGCAGCAGCGCGAACACGTCGAGCCACAAACCGAGCTGCAGCAACAGGTCGCGGCCATTTGGTGCGAGGTGCTGAATGTGCCGCGCATCGGCCTGCAGGACGACTTCTTCGCCCTCGGCGGCCACTCGTTGCTGGCCACCCAGATCGTTTCGCGCACGCGCCAGGCCTGCGATGTCGAACTGCCGCTCAAGGCCCTGTTCGACGCCAGCGAGCTGGGCACCTTCTGTGCCGAGATCGCGCGCATTCGCGCCGCCGGTGAACGCAACCTGCAAGGCGACATCGCCCGTGTCGACCGCCGCCAGGCGGTACCGCTGTCGTACTCGCAGCAGCGCATGTGGTTCCTCTGGCAAATGGAGCCGGACAGCCCGGCCTATAACGTAGGCGGCATGGCTCGCTTGCGCGGCACGCTGCATGTGGACGCCTTCGAGCGGGCGCTGCAGGCGTTGATCGTGCGCCACGAAACCCTGCGCACCACCTTCCCCAGCATCGATGGTGTGCCGTACCAATGCGTGGCCGAAGACAGTGGCCTGCACCTCGACTGGCAAGACTTCAGCGCCTTGTCAGCCGATGCCCGCCAGCAACGCTTGCAACAACTGGCCGACGATCAGGCGCACCAGCCGTTCGACCTGGAGCGCGGTCCGCTGCTGCGCGCCTGCCTGGTAAAAGCCGAGGAACGCGAGCATTACTTCGTGCTGACCCTGCACCACATCGTCACCGAAGGCTGGGCCATGGACATCTTCGCCCGCGAGCTGGGCGAGCTGTACGAGGCCTTCGTCGATGACCGTGAGTCGCCACTGGCGCCGTTGCCTGTGCAATACCTGGACTACAGCGTCTGGCAACGGCATTGGCTGGAGAGCGGCGAGGGCGCCCGCCAACTGGCCTACTGGAAGGATCGCCTGGGCGACGAGCACCCGGTGCTGGCGTTGCCCGCTGACCGCCAGCGCCCGGCCGTGCAGAGCCACCGTGGCGAGTTGTATCGCTTTGAGCTCGACCCGGCGTTGGTCGCCCGTGTGCATGCCTTCAACAGCCAGCGCGGCCTGACCCTGTTCATGACCATGACCGCCACCCTGGCCGCCTTGCTGCACCGCTACAGCGGCCAGCGTGACCTGCGCATCGGCGCACCGGTGGCCAACCGCATCCGCCCGGAAAGCGAAGGCCTGATCGGCGCCTTCCTCAACACTCAGGTGCTGCGCTGCGAGCTGGACGGGCAGATGACCGCCAGCGAGCTGCTGGAGCAGATGCGCCAGGCCGCCATCGAAGGCCAGTCGCACCAGGACCTGCCGTTCGACCAGTTGGTCGAGGCCCTGCAGCCGCCGCGCAGCAGCGCCTACAACCCGCTGTTCCAGGTGATGTGCAACGTGCAGCGCTGGGCCTTCCAGCAAAGCCGCACGCTGGCCGGCATGCAGGTCGACTACCTGGTCAACGATGCCAGTGCCACCAAGTTCGACCTGTACCTGGAGGTGACCGACCTCGACGGCCGCCTGGGCTGCTGCCTGACCTACTGCCGTGACCTGTTCGACGAGCCGCGCATTGCGCGTATGGCCGAGCACTGGCAGCAACTGTTGGTTGGCCTGCTCGACAACCCGCAACAGCGCCTGTGCGAGCTGCCGATGCTGAGCAGCGCCGAGCAGCAGGTGCTGGTCGGCCAGTTGCAGGGCGAGCACGATTTTGAGCTCGATCAGACCCTGCATGGCCTGTTCGCCGCCCAGGCGGTGCGCACGCCGCAAGCAGGTGCCTTGACTTTCGCTGGCCAGCACATGACCTATGCCGAACTCGACCAGCAGGCCAACCGCCTGGCCCGCGCCCTGCGCGAGCGCGGCGTCGGCCCGCAGGTGCGTGTAGGGCTGGCGCTGGAGCGTTCGCTGGAAATGGTCGTCGGCCTCCTGGCCATTCTCAAGGCCGGCGGCGCTTACGTGCCGCTCGACCCCGAGTACCCGCTCGACCGCCTGCGCTACATGATCGAAGACAGCCGCATTGGTTTGCTGATCAGCCAGCGTGAGCTGCTGAAAACCTTGGGTGAGTTGCCGCAAGGCGTCGCCCGCTGGAGCCTGGAAGACGATGCTGCCAGCCT
>NZ_BCBI01000069.1:0-28869 GCF_001320565.1 Pseudomonas sp. NBRC 111132 | reverse complement strand
CAATACGCCCGGCTGTTCGACAACGACCGCTGGTGGGTGGCAAGCAAGAACCTGCTGGTGTTTGGCGGCCTGTTCATTGCCATCAGCTTGGTTATCGGCGTGCTGCTGGCGGTGCTGCTGGACCAGCGCATACGCCGCGAGGGTTTTATCCGCACCCTTTACCTGTACCCCATGGCACTGTCCATGATCGTGACTGGCACCGCCTGGAAGTGGTTGCTCAACCCCGGCATGGGCCTGGACAAGCTACTGCGCGACTGGGGCTGGGAGGGCTTTCGCCTGGACTGGCTGATCGACCCTGACCGGGTGGTGTACTGCCTGGTGATTGCGGCCGTGTGGCAGGCCTCGGGCTTCATCATGGCGATGTTCCTTGCCGGCCTGCGCGGGGTCGACCCGTCGATCATCCGCGCAGCGCAAATGGATGGCGCCAGCCTGCCGCGCATCTACTGGACCGTGGTGCTGCCTAGCCTGCGCCCGGTGTTTTTCAGTGCACTGATGATCCTTTCGCACATTGCCATCAAGAGTTTCGACTTGGTGGCGGCAATGACGGCCGGTGGCCCGGGTTACTCGTCCGACCTGCCGGCGATGTTCATGTACTCGTTCACCTTCAGCCGCGGCCAGATGGGCATGGGGTCGGCCAGCGCCATCCTGATGCTCGGGGCGATCCTGGCGATCCTCGTGCCTTACCTGTATTCGGAGCTGCGGAGCAAACGCCATGCATAGCCCTGTCGACAAACCAGCGCTCAGCCTGAGCCGCATTGCCATACACGCGGTGTTGCTGATCGCTGTGGTGCTGTACCTGGTGCCGCTGGTGGTGATGCTGCTGACCAGCTTCAAGACCCCCGAAGACATCAGTACCGGCAACCTGCTGAGTTGGCCCGCGGTGATTACCGGCATTGGCTGGGTCAAGGCCTGGGGCACGGTCAGCGGTTACTTCTGGAATTCGATCATGATCACCGTGCCAGCGGTGCTGATCTCCACCATCATCGGTGCGCTGAACGGCTATGTGCTGTCGATGTGGCGTTTTCGTGGCTCGCAGCTGTTTTTCGGCCTGCTGCTGTTCGGCTGCTTCCTGCCGTTCCAGACCGTGCTGCTGCCAGCCTCGTTCACCCTCGGCAAGCTCGGCCTGGCCAGCACCACCAGCGGCCTGGTGTTGGTGCACGTGGTCTACGGCCTGGCCTTCACCACGCTGTTCTTTCGCAACTTCTACGTGAGCATTCCCGATGCGCTGGTCAAGGCCGCGCGCTTGGACGGTGCTGGGTTCTTCACCATCTTCCGCCGCATCATCCTGCCCATGTCGACGCCGATCATCATGGTTTGCTTGATCTGGCAGTTCACCCAGATCTGGAACGACTTCCTGTTCGGCGTGGTGTTCTCCAGTGGCGACTCGCAACCGATCACCGTGGCCCTGAACAACCTGGTCAACACCAGCACCGGGGCCAAGGAATACAACGTGGACATGGCGGCAGCGATGATCGCCGGCCTGCCAACCCTGCTGGTCTACGTGGTGGCAGGCAAATATTTCGTGCGCGGGCTGACAGCCGGCGCGGTCAAGGGGTAAGCCATGGCAACGCTCGAACTTCGCAATGTGAACAAGACTTACGGCAGCGGCCTGCCGGACACCCTCAAGGACATCCAGCTGTCGATCAGGGACGGCGAATTCCTGATCCTGGTCGGCCCTTCGGGCTGCGGCAAGTCCACCTTGATGAACTGCATCGCCGGCCTTGAGCAGATCACCGGTGGCGCGATCCTCATCGACGAGCAGGACGTCAGTGGCATGAGCCCCAAGGACCGCGACATCGCCATGGTGTTCCAGTCCTATGCGCTGTACCCGACCATGAGCGTGCGCGAGAACATCGAGTTTGGTCTGAAAATCCGCAAGCTGCCCCAGGCCGCCATCGACGAGGAAGTGGCGCGGGTGGCCAAGCTGCTGCAGATAGAGCACCTGCTGGCGCGCAAGCCGGCGCAGTTGTCCGGTGGCCAGCAGCAGCGTGTGGCCATGGGGCGGGCGCTGGCGCGGCGGCCGAAGATCTACCTGTTCGATGAACCTTTGTCCAACCTCGACGCCAAGCTGCGGGTCGAGATGCGCACCGAAATGAAGCTGATGCACCAGCGCCTGAAGACCACGACCGTCTACGTCACCCATGACCAGATCGAGGCCATGACCCTGGGCGACAAGGTGGCGGTGATGAAGGACGGCATCATCCAGCAGTTCGGTACCCCGCAGCAGATCTACAACGACCCGGCCAACCAGTTCGTCGCCAGCTTCATTGGTTCGCCGCCAATGAACTTCATACCGGTGCGCCTGGCCAAGCAGGATGGCCGCGTGCTGGCGCTGCTCGACAGTGGCCAGGCACGTTGCGAGCTGCCGTTGGGGTTGGCTGCCGACGAGCTGGACGGTCGCGAGATCATTCTGGGTATCCGCCCTGAGCAGATCGCCCTGGGCACCGCAGAGGGCAATGGCCTGCCGGGCATTCGCGCCGAGGTGCAGGTTACCGAGCCCACCGGGCCGGACCTGCTGGTGTTCGTCACCCTCAACCAGACCAAGGTGTGCTGCCGCCTGGCGCCGGATGTGGCGTGCCGGGTGGGTGACACCCTGAACCTGCAATTCGACCCGGCTCGGGTGCTGCTGTTCGACGCCGAAAGCGGCGAACGCGTGCACCTGGCCAGCACTGGGGCAACCGCAAAGGACAACGTGGCTCACTTCAAAGGCCGTTGAATCGTCTACACCATCAATAAGAAAAAAGAGGACGCAAAGGGATGGAACAGCGCAAACGCATCAGCACATTGGGCTCGCTGGCCTTGCTCGCCGTTGTCGGCAGCGGCGGCGTGCAGGCCGCCGAGGCTTTTTCCAGTGAGTCGAAATGGATGACTGGCGACTGGGGCGGCACCCGTACCGAGCTGCTGGAAAAGGGCTACGACTTCACCCTCGACTATGTCGGCGAGGTAGCCGGCAACCTGCACGGCGGCTACAACGACGACAAGACCGCCCGCTACAGCGACCAGTTCGCCCTCGGCGCGCACCTGGACTTGCAGAAAATACTTGGCTGGCACGATGCCGAGTTCAAGCTGGCGATCACCGAGCGCAGCGGCCGCAACCTGTCCAATGACCGCATCAGCGACCCACGCGCTGGGCAGTTCAGCTCGGTGCAGGAGGTGTGGGGTCGTGGTCAGACCTGGCGCTTGACGCAGATGTGGGTCAAGCAGAAGTACTTCGACGGCGCACTGGACGTCAAATTCGGCCGCTTCGGCGAGGGCGAGGACTTCAACAGCTTCCCTTGCGATTTCCAGAACCTGGCCTTCTGTGGCTCGCAGGTGGGCAACTGGGTCGGCGGCATCTGGTACAACTGGCCGGTCAGCCAGTGGGCGCTGCGGGTGAAATACAACATCACCCCGGAATTCTTCGTGCAGGTCGGCGCTTTCGAGCAGAACCCTTCCAACCTGGAAACCGGCAACGGCTTCAAGCTCAGCGGCAGTGGTACCAAGGGGGCGATCTTGCCGGTGGAAGCGGTGTGGTCACCCAAGGTCAACGGCCTGCCTGGTGAGTACCGCCTGGGCTACTACTACAGCACGGCCAAGGCCGACGATGTGTTTGACGACGTCAACGGCAACCCGCAGGCGCTCAGCGGCGAGGCCTTCAAGTCGCATTCCAGCAAGCACGGCTGGTGGGTGGTGGCGCAGCAGCAAGTCACCGCTCACGGTGGCGACGTCAACCGTGGCCTGAGCCTGTTCGCGAACTTCACCGTGCACGACAAGGCCACCAACGTGGTCGACAACTACCAGCAGGTGGGGCTGGTCTACAAAGGCGCCTTCGACGCCCGGCCCAAGGATGACATCGGCTTTGGCGTGGCGCGTATTCATGTAAATGACGACGTGAAAAAGCGCGCTGAACTGCTGAACGCCCAGAGTGGCATCAACGATTACGACAACCCAGGCTTCGTGCCGCTGCAACGCACCGAGTACAACGCCGAGCTCTATTACGGCTTCCACGTCACCAACTGGCTCACCGTGCGGCCCAACCTGCAGTACATCAAAAGCCCCGGCGGGGTAGACCAGGTGGACAACGCGCTGGTCGCAGGTTTGAAGATTCAGTCGTCATTCTGAGGGCATTTGTTGTAAATTTACGCCAATCCATTTTCGGTTCCCGGCACCCACTGGCCTGCAGTGGTTGTCGGGAATAGGCCGAGACAGCGCTATCTCAAACAACAAGAGCTCTGAACCATGCCCGAACATCCGCTCCATCGCTTCTTTTCCTCGCAGCGGCCAAGGCCGACATTTGAGTGGGAGCGTTACCAGCAGCGCGATGTGCTGATCATCGATCATCCCCGTTGCCAGGCGGTATTCAGCCGCCAGGGTGCGCAGTTGCTGCACTTTCAACCGGCCGGTGAGCGGCCGTGGCTGTGGTGCGCCGAGCAGTGGCCGCAGGTAGGGGCGATTCGGGGTGGGGTGCCGGTGTGCTGGCCGTGGTATGGCCGCCACCCCAGCGAAGACCTGTGGCCGGCCCACGGTTGGGCACGCCTGCTGGATTGGAAGCTGGTGGACAGCCGCGAGGACGAGGAAGGCGTGAGCCTGAAATGGCGGCTGGACCTGTGCGACTGGCAGGTCGACCTGCATGCTCGCCTGGGCAGCCGCATGGAACTGAGCCTGAGTACCGAGCATCAAGACAGCGAACCGTGCCAGTTGAGCCATGCGCTGCTGGCCTATTGGCGCATCAGTGACGTGTCCGAGATAGCGCTGTCTGGGCTAGAGGATATCGAAGGCTACGACCGCCTCAACCGCCAGGCCTGCCGTGAGGAGGGTGCGCTGAAGCTCAAGGGCGGCTGCCAGAAGGTCTACCCGAGCACGCCTCGGGTGCAGCTGCAGGACCCGGCGTGGCAGCGCGAGCTGTGCATCGACACGGGTGACAGCGACGACACCGTGGTCTGGCACCCCGGCAACCGCCCGCTGATGGGCGTGAGTGGGCGCGAGAGCCAGCGTTTCGTTTGTGTCGAGGCCGCCAGCGGCAGCGGCGAGGGCCTGAGCCTGGCGCCGGGCCAGCGTGCGCACTTGCGCTTGCAGGCGCACCGGCTCAGTTGAGTTCGTCGTCCTCGATCGGGTAGCGGCTGGCGTTGAGGCTTTCCTTGATCTTGCGCAGGTGCGGCTGGAAGTCCACGCCGCGGCGCAGGGTCATGCCGGTGGCCAGCACATCGAGCACGGTCAGCTGGATGATCCGCGAGGTCATCGGCATGTAGATGTCGGTGTCTTCCGGCAGTGGGATGTGCAGGCTCAGGCTGCAGGCATTGGCCAGTGGCGAGCCTGCGGCGGTCAGGCCCAGCACCGAGGCGCCGTTTTCGCGTGCCAGGCGCGCCACTTCGACCAGTTCGCGGGTGCGCCCGGTGTAGGAAATGATCACGAACAGGTCGCCGGTGTGCGCCACCGAGGCCAGCATGCGCTGCATCAGCACGTCGGCATGGGCTGACACCGCCAGGTTGAAGCGGAAGAACTTGTGCTGCGCATCCAGGGCCACCGGGGCCGAGGCGCCTAGGCCGAAGAAGTGGATCTGTCGGGCCTGGATCATCATGTCCACCGCACGGCTGACCTGCTGCGGGTCCAGTTGCTGGCAAGCGCCGTCGAGCGAGGCGATGGCACTGGCGAAGATCTTCTGGGTGTAGGCTGCCGGGTCATCGTCGGCTTCTACCGCGCGGCTGACATAGGCGGCGCCGCTGGCCAGGCTCTGCGCCAGTTGCAGCTTGAGTTCCGGGTAGCCGCTGACGCCAAACGAGCGGCAGAAGCGGTTGACGGTCGGTTCGCTGACCTTGGCCGCCTGGGCCAGAGCAGCGATGCTGAAACGAGTGGCTTGTTGCGGGTTGAGCAAGATGACTTCGGCGACTTTGCGTTCGGCCTTGTTCAGCTCGTCGAGGCGTCCCTGGATCTGTTCCAGGAGGTTTCGCACGCGGTCCATGGGTGTGTCCTTGGGTCGGGAAGACAGCCGGCTGCGCAAGCAGCAGGCTTTTTGCACGGTCGTCTATCGTACTGTCGGTGCGGTTGGCGTACCACTTGTCTGTAACACTTGTGTGTAATGTTGTGGTTTTTACTACATTATCCCTTGAAAACCGTATGTGAAAGCGGTATTCCTAGACCAACTTTAGGAAAGAACCAACATCATGGCTGCGATCAGTGTCGAACCTTGCACCTTTGCCCTGTTTGGCGCCCTCGGCGACCTGGCATTGCGCAAGCTGTTTCCTGCGCTCTACCAGCTCGACCGGGCCAACTTGCTGCATCCGGACACCCGCCTGCTGGCCTTGGCCCGCGAGGCCGGCAGTGCGCAGGTGCATCTGGACACCATCGAGGCGCACTTGCGCCGGCATGTGCCCGAAGCCGATATCGAGCCTGCTTCGCTGGGGCGCTTCCTTGCCCGGCTGAGCTATCAGCACCTGGACTTCCTTCAGCCCGAGGGCTACCAGGCCCTGGCCGAGCAACTGCCCGGCGAGCAGCCGTTGATCGCTTACTTCGCCACCGCGGCAGTGGTGTACGGGGCCATTTGCGAAAACCTCGACAAGGTCGGGTTGGCCCCGCGCACGCGCGTGGTACTGGAAAAGCCCATCGGCCACGACCTTGAGTCGTCGCGCCGGGTCAACGATGCCGTGGCGCGCTTCTTCCCTGAAAACCGGGTCTACCGCATCGACCACTACCTGGGCAAAGAGACCGTGCAAAACCTCATTGCCCTGCGCTTCGCCAACAGCCTGTTCGAAACCCAGTGGAACCAGAATTCCATCTCCCACGTGGAGATAACCGTCGCGGAAAAGGTCGGTATCGAAGGCCGTTGGGGTTATTTCGACAAGGCCGGCCAGCTGCGCGACATGATTCAGAACCACCTGCTGCAGCTGCTGTGCCTGATCGCCATGGACCCGCCCAGCGAGCTGTCCGCCGATGCCATTCGCGACGAAAAGGTGAAAGTGCTCAAGGCCCTGGCACCGATCACCGGCGACGGCCTGAGCACCCGTGTGGTGCGCGGCCAGTACATTGCCGGCTACAGCGAAGGCAAACCGGTGCCTGGTTACCTGGAAGAAGACAACGCCAACGCCCAGAGCGACACCGAAACGTTCGTTGCCCTGCGCGCCGACATCCGTAACTGGCGCTGGTCGGGTGTGCCGTTCTACCTGCGAACCGGCAAGCGCATGCCGCAGAAGCTGTCGCAGATCGTCATCCACTTCAAGGAAACGCCGCACTACATCTTCGCCCCGGAACAGCGTTTGCAGATCGGTAACAAGCTGATCATCCGCCTGCAACCGGACGAAGGCATTTCTTTACGGGTGATGACCAAGGAGCAAGGCCTGGACAAGGGCATGCAACTGCGCAGTGGCCCTTTGCAATTGAATTTTTCCGACACCTGGCGCAGCGCAAGAATTCCGGATGCCTACGAGCGGCTTTTGCTCGAAGTGATGCGCGGCAACCAGAACCTGTTCGTGCGCAAGGACGAAATCGAGTATGCCTGGAAGTGGTGCGACCAGTTGATCGCCGGCTGGCGTAACGCGGGCGATGCGCCCAAGCCTTACGCTGCGGGCTCCTGGGGGCCGATGAGCTCGATTGCACTGATTACACGCGATGGGAGGGCGTGGTATGGGGATATCTGAACTGAAACTGCCAGCGGCCGTGAAGGCACATAGCCTGGCGGACGCCAAGGCACTGGCTGCAACCCTGGCGCACGACGTGGCCGAACGGCTGCGCGCGGCCATTGCCGCCAAGGGCCAAGCCTGCGTGGTGCTGTCCGGTGGCCGCAGCCCGGTGCCGTTCCTGGAGAAGCTGGCCAGCGAAAACCTGGACTGGGCCAAGGTCACCGTCAGCCTGGCCGACGAGCGCTGGGTACCGGTGGAGCATGCTGACAGCAATGCTGGCCTGGTGGCCCGCCACCTGTTGAAGGGCGCGGCGGCCAAGGCCCGCTTCGTTGGCCTGTACCAGCAGGCGGAAAACCTCGATGCCGCTGCGCTCAAGGCCGACCAGGGCTTGGTCGCGCTACCGCCAATCGACGTGCTGGTGCTGGGCATGGGTGACGATGGCCATACCGCCTCGCTGTTTCCGGCCAGCCCCAACCTGGAGGCAGGCCTGGACTTGGCCAGCCCGCGCCGCTGCCTGCCCTTGCTGGCGCCGAGCGTGCCGCACCAGCGCCTGTCGATGACCCGCTCGCTGCTGGCCAGTGCTGGCTTTATCGCGCTGTCCGTGCAAGGCCAGGGCAAACTCGCTACCCTGCGCGCCGCGCTGGCTGGCAACGACCTTACTGAAATGCCGATTCGCGCTTTTCTTCACGACCCCCTGGACATCTACTGGTGCCCATGAGCCAAGGATCCACAGTCATGACCACCCTCGAACGCCCACAGCCCAAGCTCTCGATGGCTGATAAAGCCGCGCGGATCGACGCCATTTGCGAAAAGGCGCGCATCCTGCCGGTCATCACCATCGCCCGTGAGGAAGACATCCTGCCGCTGGCTGATGCCCTGGCCGCTGGCGGCATCCGTACCCTGGAAGTGACCCTGCGCTCGCAGCATGGCCTGAAGGCCATCCAGGTGCTGCGTGAACAGCGCCCGGAGTTGTGCGTAGGCGCCGGCACCGTGCTTGATCGCAGTATGTTCGCCGCCGTCGAGGCTGCCGGCGCGCAGTTCGTCGTTACCCCGGGCATTACCCAGGACATTCTGCAAGCGGGCGTGGACAGTGAAATTCCGCTGCTGCCAGGCATCAGCACGCCATCCGAAATCATGATGGGTTACGCCCTGGGCTACCGTCGCTTCAAGTTGTTCCCGGCGGAAATCAGCGGCGGTGTGGCGGCAATCAAGGCCTTTGGCGGCCCGTTCGGTGATATTCGCTTCTGCCCCACGGGCGGCGTGAACCCGGCCAATGTGCGCAACTACATGGCACTGCCCAATGTGATGTGCGTGGGTGGCACCTGGATGCTCGACAGCAGCTGGATCAAGAACGGCGACTGGGCGCGGATTGAGGCGTGCAGTGCGGAGGCGATGGCGCTGCTGGACGCCAACTGAATTTGTTGTGTGCTTTACGGCTTATGGGGCGCTTGGTCGGCGCCCCTTTTTTTGTCCGGTTTTTTTGCAGTGCCTGTGCTGGCCCTTTCGCGGGCACAGGCAATAAAAAAGCCCGCATCAAACGATGCGGGCTTTCTCATGCTTGCCGTAGGGCTCAGGCCGCCTTGGCCTCCTGCTGGCTCAGCGAGCGGTTCAGCGCGCTGAACAGTGCCTTGAAGCTGGCGGTGGTGATGTTTTCATCGATGCCTACGCCATGTACCGGGCGGCCACCGGCCACGCGCAGTTCAATGTAGGCCGCTGCCTTGGCATTGGTGCCCGCACCAATGGCGTGCTCGTTGTAGTCCATGATCTCCACGGCAATCGGCAAGCCAGCCACCAGTGCTTCCAGGGCGCCATTGCCCTTGCCGCGCCAGTGCAGGGTGGTTTCGCCTTCACCGGCCACTTCCACTTCCACGGCGCTGTGGCCGTTTTCTTCCTGCAGGCGATGGCTGACCAATGCGTATGGCGCGTTGGCCTGGAGATATTCCTTGTGCAGCAGGCTGTAGATTTGCTGGGCGGTCATTTCCAGGCCAAGGCGGTCGGTTTCACCTTGCACCACTTGGCTGAACTCGATTTGCATGCGGCGCGGCAGGCTGATGCCATATTCCTGTTCGAGCAGGTAGGTGATGCCGCCTTTGCCCGACTGGCTGTTGACGCGGATCACCGCCTCGTAGCTGCGGCCGATGTCGGCCGGGTCGATCGGCAGGTACGGCACTTCCCACCGTTCGCCTTCCTGCTGCTTGGCGAAGCCCTTGCGGATGGCATCCTGGTGCGAGCCGGAGAACGCGGTGTGGACCAGGTCGCCAACATACGGGTGGCGAGGGTGCACTGGCAGCTGGTTGCACTCTTCGACCACCTTGCGCACGCCGTCGATGTCGGAGAAGTCCAGCTGCGGGTCGATGCCCTGGGTGTAGAGGTTCAGTGCCAAGGTCACCAGGTCGACGTTACCGGTACGCTCGCCGTTGCCGAACAGGCAGCCTTCGGCGCGGTCGGCACCGGCCATCAGGCCCAGCTCGGTGGCTGCGATGCCGGTGCCACGGTCGTTGTGGCAGTGCAGGCTGATGATCACGCTGTCGCGGCGGCTGACGTTGCGGCAGAACCACTCGATCTGGTCGGCGTAGATGTTTGGCGTGGACACTTCCACGGTGGCCGGCAGGTTGAGGATGATCTTGTGTTCAGGTGTTGGGTTCCACACCTCGATGACCGCGTCGCAGACTTCCTTGGCGAATTCCATTTCGGTGGCGCTGAAGGTTTCTGGCGAGTACTGGAAGGTCCAGTGGGTTTCTGGCTGCTGGGCAGCGTATTTGACGAACAGCTTGGCCGCGTTCACCGCGATGTCCTTCACGCCTTGTTTGTCCTGATTGAAGACGATGCGGCGGAACGACGGGCTGGTGGCGTTGTACAGGTGGACGATGGCTTTCTTGGCACCGCGCAGCGACTCGAAGGTGCGGGCGATCAGGTCTTCACGGGCTTGGGTGAGCACCTGGATGGTGGTGTCGTCCGGGATGTGGCCGTCCTGGATCAGAGTGCGCACGAAGTCGAAATCGGTCTGCGAGGCAGACGGGAACGAGGCTTCGATTTCCTTCACGCCCACCTGCACCAAGGTCTTCCAGAAGCGCAGTTTCTTCTCCGAATCCATCGGCTCGATCAGCGACTGGTTGCCATCACGCAGGTCGGAGCTGCACCAGATAGGTGCTTCGGTGATGGTCTTCGACGGCCAGGTGCGGTCAGGCAGGTCGATGGTCGGGAAAGCGCGGTACTTCTTCGAAGGGTCTTTGAGCATGGTCATGGAAGCAATCCTTTTGTGTGCGGCCGAGATCGGGCCTGCCGAGCAATAACGAGATGAGGAGGCGAGGCGACGCGATTCAGCCTGGTAGTCGGGCGCTGACCAGGCAGAGGCTGCGATGTTGTCGGAGCAGGATGAGGGTGCTGAAGGTTTTCATGCCTTCAAACTTAACCAGTGGGGTGGGGGATGGCAAGTGTTCGGGGAAAATTGAGAGAAATGCTTAAAAAAAGCTGCTTGGCGAGATTTTATAGCTGGATTTTGTTAGGTGCTTCTGGATGCTTGCGTAGTGTTTTTCGAAGGCGCAACACAGAGGTTTTGCTGCAGACCGTGTGAGCCCTATCGCGGGTAAACCCGCGATAGGGCTCACACGGTCTCAGGGTTGGAACGCGCCAATGAAAATCGCCGGGTCCACCCGCGCATCATTCAGGCTGACGTTCCAGTGCATGTGCGGCCCGGTTGCCCGCCCGGTCGAACCTACGCGCCCGACCACCTCGCCCCGGCGCAGTTGCTGCCCCACCTGCACGTCGATCTTCGACATGTGGCAGAACATGCTGATAAAGCCCTGCCCATGGTCGACGAATACCGTGCGGCCATTGAAGAAGTAATCCCCCACCAGGATCACCTTGCCATTGGCCGGGGTCTTGATCGGCGTGCCCGCAGGCACCGCGAAGTCCAGCCCGGCATGCGGGTTGCGTTCTTCACCGTTGAAGAAACGGCGCACGCCGAACTTGCTCGACAGCGGGCCGTTGACTGGCTTGTCGAGGATCAGGTTACTCGGCAGGCTCGGGCTGAAGCTGCGGTAGGCCTTGATCTGCTCGGCCAGCTCGCGGTCGATGCGCTTGAGGTCGGCCGGGTTCGGGTTGACCTGGCGGGTGTTCTTCAGGGTAATGCGCTGCTCAGGGTACTTTTTACTGCCGACGCTGAAAGGCAGGGAGCGCCCGCCTTGGTTCAGCATTGCGGTGCCGGGCTTCTGGGTCAGCGGGATGCCGACGATGGCCAGCCAGTTGTCCTGTTCCTTCACCACCAGCACCGGCTTGCCGTCGAAACGGGCACTGGGCGCGCTGGCGGCGGGGCCCAGGTCGACCACTGCCACGCCGCCCGGGACCGGTTTGTTCAGGGTGCGGGTGATGTAGCTGGCCTGGGCGCCGCCAGCCAGCAGCAGCAGGGAAAGGGCAAGCAGGGGCGCGAACAGGCGGGGCATGTGTCAGTCCAGTAGTGAGAGGGTGACCGGGGTCTGGTGGTTGTCTTCGACCCGCACCAGCAGCTCGCCTTCGTTCAGGCGGGCGGTGAGGCGCTGGCCATTGCGGGTTTGTTCGGCGCTGCGAATGGCCTGGCCCTGGTCGTCCAGCAGGATGCTGTAGCCGCGGGCGAGGGTGGCCAGCGGGCTGACCACCTGCAGGGTTTGCAGTTGGGCCTGGAAGCGTTGGCGACGGTCTTTCAACACATCGCGCATGGCCCGTGGCAGGCGCTCGGCCAGGCTGTCCAGGCGTTGTTTCAACAGCTTCAGGTTACGGCCCGGGTGCTGCGCGGCCAGGCGGGTGTCCAGGCGCGCCAGGCGTTCGCGGCGCTGGTTGAGGTTGAGCATGAAGGCGCGACGCAGGCGCATGTCCAGGTCGTCCAGGCGCTGTGCCTGCTGACGCAAGCGCTCGCCTGGGTGGCGCAGGCGCCGGGTCAGTGACTCCAGGCGCAGGCGGTCGTGGGTCAGGCGGTTCTGCATGCGCAGCAGCAGGCGCCGCTGCAGGCCATCCAGGCGTTGCTGCAGGCCGCTGTTGTCGGGGGCCAGCAGCTCGGCGGCGGCAGACGGGGTGGGCGCGCGCATGTCGGCGACGAAGTCGCTGATCGATACGTCGGTTTCATGGCCCACGGCGCTGACTATCGGGGTGACGCAGGCGGCCACGGCACGCGCCACGGCTTCTTCGTTGAAGCACCACAGGTCCTCCAGCGAGCCGCCACCACGGGCCAGGATCAGTGCATCGAAGCCAAGGCTGTCGGCCAGGCGAATGGCGCGCACGATCTGCGCGATGGCTTCGCGGCCTTGTACTGCCGTAGGAATCAGGTTCAGTTCCACCTGCGGGGCACGGCGGCCGAACACGCTGATGATGTCGCGGATCACAGCGCCCGTGGGCGAGGTGATGATGCCGATGCGTTGCGGGTGGGCTGGCAGCGGCTTCTTGCGTTCGGTGTTGAACAGCCCCTCGGCACCGAGCTTTTCCTTCAGCGCCTCGAAGGCCAGCCGCAAGGCACCATCGCCGGCCGGCTCGACGGTGTCGAGAATCAGCTGGTAGTCGCCACGCCCCTCGAACAGCGAAACCTTGCCGCGCACCCGCACCGCCAGGCCGTCGCGCAGGGCTTGGCGCACCCGTGTGGCGTTCTGTCGGAACAACGCACAACGCACCTGGGCGCCACTGTCCTTGAGGGTGAAGTACATGTGGCCGGACGCCGGGCGGGCGAGGTTGGAGATTTCGCCTTCCACCCAGACGCTGCGGAACACGTCTTCCAGCAGCACGCGGGCGCGGCCATTGAGTTGGCTGACGGTAAGGACCTCGCGGTCCAGGCCGAGTCGTTCGAAGGGGTCTTTGATCATGGCAGGCATCATAAAGGACATCAGCCCCGGTTGTCTGTCCCGGCCCTGTCACCGCATCTGTGGTCGGACCTGTCGCGGTCGCAGCTTCAAGCCTGCATCGTCGTTACGAACTGCCGCACCATCTGCCCCGCATCGCGTCGACAGGCCAGCGCCACTGTGCTCTGGCAGTCACCCTCCAGCGCCACGAAGCTGACCGACGCCGGCGCGATTTCGCGCATGCACGCTGGCAACAGCGCCACCCCAAACCCCGCTTGAATCAGCTGCAACTGCGTCGTCTTGCGTGACAACACCTGCGCCGCCTGCGGGAAGAAGCCAGCGTCCATGCACAACGAGGCCGACAGATAGCTCAAGCCGCCGCGATCTCGGTGCGGGATGGAAATGAAGCGTTCTTCCCGCAGTCGCTCCAACTGAACTTGCTGGGCGTTGGCCAAGGGATGCCCAGCGGCGACCGCCAGCAGCAAGGGCTCGCGGAACAGTTCATGCAGCACCACACCTTTATGCTGGCGCAGCACCGGCAAACGCAGCAGGCCGATATCCAACCGCCCGCCAGCAATATCTTCCAGCTGTGCCTCCGACGATTGCTGTGCAATCTCCAGTGAAACCCCGGGGTTGTCCTTCAGGTAGTTGCCCAGGCGACCCAGCAACGGGCCTGTCACCGGTACGGTGCTGGAATGGTTCAGGCGCAGGCTGCCTTTCAGCCCGTCGCCGATGTCGCGGGTAACCCGCTCGGCCTGTGCCAGGTCGGCCAGCAAGCGGCGGGCCCGCTCCAGAAATGCCTGCCCGGCCAGTGTCAGGCGTGGCAGGCGCGCGGTGCGCTCGAACAGCGGCGTGCCCAGTTGCTGTTCCAACGCCGTGATCTGCCGGCTCAATGCCGACTGGGCGATGTACAACCGCTCGGCGGCACCGCTGAAGCTGCCGCATTCGGCGATTTCCACGAAGTAACGCAACTGGCGGATCGACGTCATGTCATGCCTTTTCGAGATGGCTGTGGCGATAAAGGCATATTAGTCGGCATGACTCATCGCTGGCTAACCTTTGCCTGTCTTCCCAGGAACTGCCGCCATGCTTGCTCAATTGTCGTTTTCCGGCCTTGATTGGCTACCCATTCTGCTGGGTGTCGGCGTTGCCTACATCGTCTTCGGTATCGCCGGCTTTGGCACCGCGCTGGTGGCCGGCCCGGTGTTGATCCACTTCATGCCTTTGTCTCGCATCATCCCGCTGCTGGTGTTGCTGGACTTTGTCGCCGCCTTCGGCAACCTGCTGCCGTCGCGCCGGGATGTAGTGCGCGGCGAGTTGCTGCGGCTGCTGCCGTTCATGGCCCTGGGTTGCACGTTGGGCGTGGTGTTCCTGCTGCAGTTGAAGTCCGACCTCTTGCTGCTGTTGATGGGGGTGTTCGTGACCGCCTATGCGCTGTACGGGCTGGCAGTCAAAGTGCGGCCGGCCAGTCTGTCGGGCTTGTGGGCGGTGCCGATGGGGACGGCAGGCGGGTTGTTCGGGGCCTTGTTCGGTAGCGGTGGGTTTCTTTACGCCCTTTACCTGAGCGCGCGGCTGGAAGTCAAAGAGCAGGTGCGTGCCACTCAAAGCGCGCTCATCAGTTGCAGCACGGTAGTGCGCCTGACGCTGTTCCTGATTGCCGGCGTTTATGCTGACCAAAGCCTGCTGCTGCTCGCCGCCTGCTTGCTGCCAGTGATGTTCGTCGGGCTCTGGGTGGGGCGCAGGTTGACCAACCGGCTGTCCCGTGAAGCTTTCGTGCGCCTGGTCACCTGGTTGGTGCTAGCCAGCGGCCTGGCGTTGATCGGTCGCTACCTGAGCGCCTGAGCGGTAGAATTGCGCCATTACCGCAGTCTTTCAGGCTTGACCCGTTCATGAACACCCAGAGCATCATCGTTCCCAAACTGTCTACCGTCCCGGTGCACGAAGCCCGTGCCCGCGCCATCCTGCGTTGGCTGGTGCGCGAAAAGGTGGTCGAGGAACAGCTGACCACCTGTGGCCGCACCGGCAACCGCATGGGCCATGCCCTGGCGGCAGGGGCGCGCAAGGTGGCCCTGCACCCGGAAAAACTGCCTTTCGGCGCGCAGGCCAACGGCCTGGAAGTGATGCTCAAGCGCTGCATCTATACCCCCACCGAGGGCTTCCTCGAAGAAGCCGGTTGCCCGGAGTGCCGGCGCGAGGTGGGCGAGCCGCTGTTCGAAAGCCTGGAAGAGTGGATGCCGGGAGTGAGCGATAACTTCACGTGCCCGCTGTGCGGCTTCGAAGATGACATCAATGGCTTCATTTACCTGCAGCCATGTGCCTTTTCCAACCTGGGGTTCATCTTCAACAACTGGGGCGAGGCCGGGTTCACCCAGGCCTTTCTCGACAGCTTCGCCGACTGGCTCGACCAGCCGGTGGCCGTGGTACAGGTAAAACTGCCACAAGGCTGACCGAAGGCCCTTATTTTGCATTGAGCGGCGCGCCGTGCATGAGTATAATGGCGCGCTTCCATTTTTCCCGCCCGGGAGCCCCCGCGATGCTGCGTATCAGCCAAGAAGCCCTGACCTTCGACGATATCCTCCTTGTACCTGGCTATTCCGAGGTACTGCCTAATGAAGTCAGTCTCAAGACCCGTTTGACCCGTGGCATCGAGCTGAACATTCCGCTGGTTTCCGCCGCCATGGATACCGTGACCGAAGCGCGTCTGGCCATTGCCATGGCCCAGGAAGGCGGCATCGGCATCATCCACAAGAACATGACCATCGAACAGCAGGCCGGCGAAGTACGCAAGGTCAAGAAGTTCGAGGCTGGCGTGGTCAAGGACCCGATCACCATCGAGGCCGACGCCACCGTGCGCGACCTGTTCGACCTGACCCGCCTGAACAACATCTCCGGCGTTCCGGTACTGGCGAATGGCGACCTGGTCGGCATCGTCACCTCCCGTGACGTACGCTTCGAAACCCGCCTGGACGCCAAGGTCCGCGACGTGATGACGCCCAAAGAGCGTCTGGTCACTGTCCGCGAAGGCGCCGACAAGAACGAAGTCCGTGAGCTGCTGCACAAGCACCGCCTGGAAAAAGTCCTGATCGTTGACGACAAGTTCAACCTCAAAGGCATGATGACCGTCAAGGACATCGAAAAGGCCAAGGCCTACCCGCTGGCCAGCAAGGACGACCAAGGTCGCCTGCGTGTCGGCGCCGCCGTCGGCACCGGCAAGGACACCGGCGAGCGTGTTGCTGCCCTGGTAGCCGCAGGCGTTGACGTGGTGGTGGTCGACACCGCCCACGGCCACTCCAAAGGCGTGATCGACCGCGTGCGCTGGGTGAAAGAAACCTACCCGCAAGTGCAGGTGATCGGCGGCAACATCGCCACTGGCGCTGCTGCCAAGGCCCTGGCCGAAGCGGGCGCTGATGCCGTCAAGGTCGGTATCGGCCCGGGCTCCATCTGCACCACCCGTATCGTTGCCGGTGTCGGCGTGCCGCAAATCAGCGCCATCGCCAACGTCGCAGCCGCACTGGAAGGCACTGGCGTACCATTGATCGCCGACGGCGGCATCCGCTTCTCCGGTGACCTGTCCAAGGCCATCGTTGCCGGTGCTTCCTGCGTGATGATGGGTTCGATGTTCGCCGGTACCGAAGAGGCCCCAGGCGAAGTCGAACTGTTCCAGGGCCGTTCCTACAAGGCCTACCGCGGCATGGGCTCGCTGGGTGCCATGGCACAGGCGCAAGGCTCGTCCGACCGTTACTTCCAGGACTCCTCGGCCGGCGCCGAGAAGCTTGTTCCTGAGGGGATCGAAGGCCGTGTTCCTTACAAAGGCGCCCTGGCCGCGATCATCCACCAGCTGATGGGCGGCCTGCGTTCGTCCATGGGCTACACCGGCAGCGCAACCATCGAAGAGATGCGCACCAAGCCGGAATTCGTGCGCATCACCGGTGCCGGCATGGCCGAGTCGCACGTGCATGACGTGCAGATCACCAAAGAAGCCCCTAACTACCGCGTAGGCTGAGGCTTCCAGCTACAACCTAAAGCGGGGCTGTCACGACAGCCCCGCGTCGTTTCCGATTTCCACTGACGAGATTGAGTCATGGCCCTCGACATTCACGCTCACCGCATCCTGATCCTCGATTTCGGTTCCCAGTACACCCAGCTGATCGCCCGCCGCGTGCGCGAAATCGGCGTGTACTGCGAACTGCACCCGTTCGACATGGACGATGAAGCGATCCGCGAATTCAACCCGCGCGGCATCATCCTCGCCGGCGGCCCCGAGTCGGTTCACGAAGCCAACAGCCCGCGCGCGCCGCAGGCCGTGTTCGACCTGAACGTACCCGTGCTGGGCATCTGCTACGGCATGCAGACCATGGCCGAGCAAATGGGCGGCAAGGTCGAAGGTTCCGACCTGCGTGAGTTCGGTTATGCCCGCGTGGACGTGGTCGGCAAGAGCCGCCTGCTCGACGGCATCGAAGACCACGTTGACGACGACGGCGTGCTGGGCCTGGACGTGTGGATGAGCCACGGCGACAAGGTCACCCAGATGCCGGGCAACTTCAACATCCTGGCCAGCACCCCAAGCTGCCCGATCGCCGGCATGTACGACGATGCCCGCGGCTACTACGGCGTGCAATTCCACCCGGAAGTGACCCACACCAAGCAGGGCGGTCGCATCCTGTCCCGCTTCGTGCAGGACATCTGCGGCTGTGAAGCCCTGTGGACCGCGTCCAACATCGTCGAAGACGCCATCGCCCAGGTGCGTGCACAAGTAGGTTCGGCCAACGTCCTGCTGGGCCTGTCCGGCGGTGTTGACAGCTCGGTGGTTGCCGCGCTGCTGCACCGTGCCATCGGCGACCAGCTGACCTGCGTATTCGTCGACAACGGCCTGCTGCGCCTGCACGAAGGTGACCAGGTGATGGCCATGTTCAAAGAGAACATGGGCGTCAAGGTGATCCGTGCCGATGCTGAAAAGCAGTTCCTCGACAACCTGGAAGGCGAAGCCGACCCAGAGAAGAAGCGCAAGATCATCGGCCGCACCTTCATCGACATCTTCGATGCCGAAGCCAGCAAGCTGGAAAACATCCAGTTCCTCGCCCAAGGCACCATCTACCCGGACGTGATCGAGTCGGCGGGTGCCAAGAGCGGCAAGGCCCATGTGATCAAGTCGCACCACAACGTGGGTGGCCTGCCAGAGGAAATGAACCTCAAGCTGGTCGAGCCGCTGCGTGAACTGTTCAAGGACGAAGTGCGCAAGATTGGCCTGGAGCTGGGCCTGCCGTACGACATGGTCTACCGCCACCCGTTCCCAGGCCCGGGCCTGGGCGTGCGTATCCTCGGTGAAGTGAAGAAGGAATACGCCGACATCCTGCGTCGCGCCGACCACATCTTCATCGAAGAACTGCGCAAGGCCGATTGGTACCACAAGACCAGCCAGGCGTTCGTGGTGTTCCAGCCGGTCAAGTCGGTTGGCGTCGTTGGCGACGGCCGTCGCTACGCCTGGGTCGTGGCCCTGCGTGCCGTCGAGACCGTGGACTTCATGACCGCGCGTTGGGCGCACCTGCCGTACGAGCTGCTGGAAACCGTCAGCGGCCGTATCATCAACGAAATCGACGGTATCTCGCGCGTTACTTACGACGTGTCGAGCAAGCCGCCTGCCACTATCGAGTGGGAATAAGTTGAGCCACAAGGGCGCCGTAAGGCGCCCTTGTCGTATCTGTTTCCTGTGCTGGCCCCTTCGCGGGTAAAACCGTGAAGGGGCCAGCACAGGCCGATACAAGACTTCACTTAATCTTTCCCATTTGCAGGTGTATCGTATTCGCCCTTCATCGCCAGCCAATGCTGGCAGCTTGATTGCGCAGAACACGAGGTACCCGCACCGATGTCCTTCACCCGTCGACAAATGCTCAAGGGCCTCACTGGCCTGGTTGTGGTTGGCCTGGGTGCCGGTGGCGCGGCGCGTTACTGGCTGGGCAAGGTCGAAGATGACAACGCCGGCCACGATTATGAGCTGATTGCAGCGCCCCTGGACGTCGAATTGGTGCCGGGCTTCAAGACCGAGGCCTGGGCATTCGGCCCGTCGGCACCGGGTACCGAGCTGCGCGTGCGCCAGGGCACCTGGTTGCGGGTACGCTTCATCAACCACCTGCCGGTCGAGACCACCATCCATTGGCACGGCATCCGCCTGCCGCTGGAAATGGACGGCGTGCCCTATGTCTCGCAACTGCCAGTTAAGCCGGGCGAGTATTTCGATTACAAGTTCCGCGTACCGGACGCCGGCAGCTACTGGTATCACCCGCATGTCAGCAGCTCCGAAGAGCTGGGCCGTGGCCTGGTTGGGCCGCTGATCGTCGAAGAGCGCGAACCGACTGGCTTCCTTCATGAGCGCACGCTGAGCCTGAAGAACTGGCATGTAGACGAGCAGGGCGCCTGGCTGCCCTTCAGCATCCCGCGTGAGGCCGCGCGTAACGGCACCGCCGGGCGCTTGATCACCATCAATGGCCAGGCCGACTCGGTCACCGAGCTGCCGGCCGGCCAGGTGGTGCGGGTGCGTCTGCTGAACCTGGACAACACCTGGACCTACCGCCTCAATCTCAAGGGCAACTGCGAAGCGAAAATCTATGCCCTGGACGGCAACCCAGTGACCCCACGGCCATTGGAAGACGACTACTGGCTTGGCCCCGGCATGCGTATCTGCCTGGCTATCCGCATTCCCCAAGCGGGTGAGGAAATCTCCCTGCGCGACGGTTTCGTGCGCCTGGGCACCCTGCGTTCAGTGGCCAGCAATGACGCGCCAAGCGACTGGCCGCCAGCGCTGCCACCCAACCCGATCGCCGAGCCAGACCTGGAGAATGCCGAAAAGCTCAACTTCAATTTCGAGTGGGCGGCGAGCGTCACGGTTACCCCTGACCCCGACAAACCGTCGAGCATGTGGCAGATCAACGGCCAGGCCTGGGACATCACCGACAAGACCTGCGCCGACCGCCCCATCGCCACGTTGCAGAAGGGCAAGAGCTACATTTTCGAGCTGAAGAACATGACCCAGTACCAGCACCCGATCCACCTGCATGGCATGAGCTTCAAGGTGATCGGCTCCAATCGCCACGACATCAAGGAGCCGTGGTTTACCGACACCTACCTGCTGGGCAAGAACGAGCGCGCCCAGGTTGCACTGGTGGCGGATAACCCAGGTACCTGGATGTTCCATTGCCACGTCATCGACCACATGGAAACCGGCCTGATGGCCGCGATCGCGGTGGTCTGATGCGTCCGCAGATCATCGATCGCAGCCGCGATCAGGAGTTCATGCGCCTGGCCCTGGCGCTGGCTGCCGAGGGCGCGGCGTTGGGCGAGGTGCCGGTGGGTGCGGTATTGGTGCAGCATGGGCAGGTGATTGGCCAGGGCTTCAACCGGCCGATCATCGACAGCGACCCGAGTGCGCATGCTGAAATGGTGGCCATCCGCGCAGCGGCGAAAGCGGCCAGCAACTACCGGCTGCCCGGCAGCACCCTGTACGTGACCCTGGAGCCGTGCAGCATGTGTGCAGGGCTGATCGTGCATTCGCGGGTGATGCGGGTGGTGTTTGGCGCGCTGGAGCCCAAGGCGGGGATTGTACAGAGCCAGGGGCAGTTCTTCGGCCAAGGGTTTCTGAACCACCGGGTGATGGTGGAGGGTGGAGTGCTGGCGGAGGCGTGCGGGCAGATCCTCAGCGAATTCTTCAAGGCTCGCCGGGCCAAAGGCTGACCTGTATTGGCTTACATCGGCGGCGACTGATCAGCCGGCTTGTCCTTGTTCACCCCAGGCACATGCAGGTTGCCCTCGGCCACCTGGCCTTCGAGCTGCGGTTGGGTCACCCAGGTAAGGATGTCGTAGTAACGACGGATGTTGGCCACGAAGTGCACCGGCTCGCCGCCACGGGCATAACCGTACTTGGTCTGCCGGTACCACTGCTTCTGTGACAGGCGTGGCAGCATCTTCTTGACGTCCAGCCACTTGTTCGGGTTGAGCTTTTCGCGCTTGGCCAGGGTCCGGGCGTCTTCCAGGTGGCCGGTACCCACGTTATAGGCCGCCAGGGCGAACCAGGTGCGGTCCGGCTCCTGAATGCTGTCGTCGAGCTCTTCCTTGATCTTCATGAAATACTTGGCGCCGCCCTGAATGCTCTGCTTGGGGTCCAGTCGGTTGGACACACCCATCGCCTGGGCGGTGCGTTGGGTCAGCATCATCAGGCCGCGCACGCCGGTCTTGGAGGTGACTTCCGGCTGCCACATCGACTCCTGGTAGCCGATTGCGGCCAGCAGGCGCCAGTCGACCTGCTCGACCTTGGCGTAGCTCTTGAAGTGTTTTTCGTACTTGGGCAGGCGTTGTTGCAGGTGCTGGGCGAAGGTGTAGGCACCGACATAGCCCAATACATCGACATGGCCGTAGTAGCGGTCTTTCAGGCGCTGCAGCGTGCCGTTCTTTTGCGCCTTGTCGAGAAACTCGTTGATCTCGTTGAGCAGGCTGTTGTCTTCGCCTGCCGCCACGGCCCAGCGCTGGTCGCGGGTATCACCCACGTCGAAGGCGACTCGCACGTTAGGGAAGTACACCTGGTTCATCGCCAGTTCGTTGGAGTCGACCAGGGTCAGGTCGATCTGCCCTTCATCGACCATGCGCAGCAGGTCGACCACCTCGACGGCGTCGGACTCTTCATATTCCAGGCCAGGGTTCTGCTTTTTCAGCTCAGCCAGCAGGTCGGCATGGCTGCTGCCCTTGAGCACCATGATTTTCTTGCCGACCAGACCCTTGGCGTTGGTCGGGCGTGGGCGGCCGTTGCGGTAGATGACCTGTGGCGTCACTTCCAGGTACGGGTGCGAGTATTTCACCTGGGCCTTGCGCCGCTCGCTGCTGACCAGGCCGGCTGCGGCCAGTACCGGGCCAGAGGGTTTGCCTAGGGCGTCGTACAGCTCGTCGAGGTTGTCGGCGGTCTCGATCTGCAGCTTTACGCCGAGATCTTCGGCGAAATGCTGGACTAGCTCGTATTCGAAGCCGGTTTCGCCGTTGCGGTCCTGGAAGTAGGTGGCCGGGCTGTTGCGGGTGATCACGCGCAGCACGCCATCCTCCTTCACGCGCTCGAGGGTGCTGGGTTTTTCAACGCAGGCACCGAGCAGCAGAAAGAGTCCGGTTGCGAAAAGCCATTTGGCGCAACGCTGGCGCAAAGCAGTGTGGGCGAACATAGGTTGCAGTATACGCAAAGGACTGGCCCAACCATATCTCGACAACGGTTAGGTTGTCTGGTAGCGCGTTATGTGCTGTTCCCGCATTGATTGCATGCGTACTGCTTTTTTTTGACCCGAAAGTCCGGTTCCGCCGCCCGGCAGCCGTGGCTTAGAGCAGGTGCCGAAAGCCATCGAATTAGGCTAGAATGCACGGCCTCTAAGCACACCCCTTCCTGAGGCTGTCCCGACGATGTTGATCCTGCGCGGCGCTCCTGCCCTTTCTGCCTTTCGCCACGGTAAATTACTCGAGCAACTGAGCCAGAAAGTCCCCGCTGTTACTGGTTTGTATGCCGAATTCGCCCACTTCGCCGATGTTGACGGCGAGCTGACCGCCGACCAGCAGCAGGTGCTGGGCCGTCTGCTCAAGTACGGCCCGAGCGTGCCGGTACAGGAGCCGACCGGCCGCCTGTTCCTGGTCGTGCCGCGCCTGGGCACCATTTCGCCGTGGGCCAGCAAGGCCAGCGACATCGCCCACAACTGCGGCCTGCAGTCGATCCAGCGCCTGGAGCGCGGCATCGCCTACTACGTTGCCGGCACCCTGAGCGACGCTGACGCTGCACTGATCGCCGCCGAACTGCACGACCGCATGACCCAGCGTGTGCTGGCTCAGCTGGAGCAGGCGGCCGACCTGTTCAGCCACGCCCAGCCCAAGCCGATGACCTCGGTGGACATCCTGGCCGGTGGCCGTGACGCCCTGGCCCAGGCCAACATCGACCTGGGCCTGGCCCTGGCCGAAGACGAGATCGACTACCTGGTCGCTGCCTTCCAGGGGCTCAAGCGCAACCCGAACGACATCGAACTGATGATGTTCGCCCAGGCCAACTCCGAGCACTGCCGCCACAAGATCTTCAACGCCAGTTGGGACATCGACGGCCAGGCTCAGGAAAAAAGCCTGTTCGGCATGATCAAGAACACCTACCAGATGCACAACGAAGGCGTGCTGTCCGCATACAAGGACAACGCCTCGGTCATCGTCGGTAACGTGGCTGGCCGTTTCTTCCCGAACCCTGAAACCCGCCAGTACGGCGCGGTGCAGGAGCCGGTGCACATCCTGATGAAGGTGGAAACCCACAACCACCCGACCGCCATCGCCCCGTTCTCCGGTGCATCGACTGGCTCCGGCGGTGAAATCCGCGACGAAGGTGCAACCGGCCGTGGCGCCAAGCCCAAAGCGGGCCTGACCGGCTTCACCGTGTCCAACCTGCGCATCCCAGGCTTCGAACAGCCTTGGGAGCAGGCCTACGGCAAGCCTGAGCGTATCGTCGACGCCCTCGACATCATGATCGAAGGCCCTCTGGGTGGCGCGGCGTTCAACAACGAATTCGGTCGCCCGGCCCTGACCGGTTACTTCCGTACCTTCGAGCAGGCCATCAACACCCCGCACGGTGAAGAGGTGCGCGGTTACCACAAGCCAATCATGCTCGCCGGTGGCATGGGCAACATCCGTGAAGACCACGTGCAGAAGGGCGAGATCACCGTCGGCGCCAAACTGATCGTGCTCGGCGGCCCGGCCATGCTGATCGGCCTGGGCGGCGGCGCGGCTTCGTCGGTGGCTACCGGTGCCAGCTCGGCTGACCTGGACTTCGCTTCGGTACAGCGCGAAAACCCGGAAATGGAGCGCCGCTGCCAGGAAGTTATCGACCGCTGCTGGCAGCTGGGCGACGACAACCCGATCGCCTTCATCCACGACGTGGGCGCGGGGGGTATCTCCAACGCCTTCCCGGAGCTGGTCAACGACGGTGGCCGTGGCGGCCGCTTCGAGCTGCGCAACGTGCCCAACGACGAGCCGGGCATGGCCCCGCACGAAATCTGGAGCAACGAATCGCAAGAGCGTTACGTGCTGGCTGTCAGCGCGGTCGACTTCGAGCGTTTCCAGGCCATCTGCGAGCGTGAGCGTTGCCCGTTTGCCGTGGTCGGCGAAGCGACTGAAGAGCCGCACCTGACCGTGAGCGACAGCCACTTCGGCAACACCCCGGTGGACATGCCGCTGGACGTGCTGCTGGGCAAGCCACCGCGCATGCACCGTTCGGTTACCCGCGAAGCCGAGCTGGGCGATGACTTCGACCCGAGCAAGTTGGACCTGGACAACGCCGTGCAGCGCGTGCTGAACCACCCGGCCGTGGCCAGCAAGAGCTTCCTGATCACCATCGGCGACCGCACCATCACTGGCCTGGTTGCCCGCGACCAGATGGTCGGCCCGTGGCAGGTTCCGGTAGCCGACTGCGCCGTCACCGCCACCAGCTTCGATGTGTACACCGGTGAAGCCATGGCCATGGGCGAGCGTACCCCGCTGGCGCTGCTGGATGCCCCGGCTTCCGGCCGCATGGCCATCGGCGAGACCATCACCAACCTGGCCGCTTCGCGTATCGAGAAGCTGTCTGACATCAAGCTGTCGGCCAACTGGATGTCCGCCGCTGGCCACCCAGGTGAAGACGCCCGCCTGTACGACACCGTCAAGGCCGTCGGCATGGAGCTGTGCCCGGAACTGGGCATTACCATTCCGGTCGGCAAAGACTCGATGTCGATGAAGACCAAGTGGAGCGAGGAGGGCGTGGAGAAGAGCGTCACCTCGCCAATGTCGCTGATCATCACCGGCTTCGCCCCGGTCACCGACATCCGCAAGACCCTCACCCCGCAACTGCGCATGGACAAGGGCGAGACCGACCTGATCCTGATCGACCTGGGCCGTGGCAAGAACCGCATGGGCGCCTCGATCCTGGCCCAGACCTACGGCAAGATCGCGGCCCAGGCACCGGACGTCGACGACGCCGAAGACCTCAAGGCCTTCTTCGCCGTGATCCAGGGCCTGAACGCCGACGGCCATCTGCTGGCCTACCACGACCGCTCCGACGGCGGCCTGCTCACCACCGTGCTGGAAATGGCCTTCGCCGGCCACTGCGGCCTCGACCTGCAGCTCGACCCGCTGACCGACAGCAAAGGCGACGTGCCAGCCATCCTCTTCAACGAAGAGCTGGGTGCGGTCATCCAGGTTCGCCAGGATGCCACCCCGGACGTGCTGGCACAGTTCAGCGCAGCCGGCCTGGGTGAAGGTTGCGTGGCAGTGATCGGCAAGCCGGTCAACAACGGTGAAGTGTCCATCAGCCTGAACGGTGAGGTGCTGTTCGACGATGACCGTCGCATGCTGCAGCGCCAGTGGGCCGAGACCAGCTACCAAATCCAGCGCCTGCGCGACAACGCCGACTGCGCCGACCAGGAATTCGACCTGCTGCTCGAGGAAGACAACCCGGGCCTGTCGGTCAAGCTGGGCTTCGACGTCAACGATGACATCGCCGCACCGTACATCAAGAAGGGCGTGCGCCCGCAAGTGGCCATCCTGCGCGAGCAGGGCGTCAACGGCCAGGTCGAGATGGCCGCTGCCTTCGACCGCGCAGGCTTCGCTGCCATCGACGTGCACATGAGCGACATCCTCGCTGGCCGTGTCGACTTCGAGGCCTTCAAGGGCCTGGTCGCCTGCGGTGGCTTCTCCTACGGCGACGTGCTGGGCGCGGGTGAAGGCTGGGCCAAGTCGGCGCTGTTCAACGCCCGTGCCCGTGATGCCTTCCAGGCCTTCTTCGAGCGTACCGACAGCTTCGCCCTGGGCGTGTGCAACGGTTGCCAGATGATGTCCAACCTGCACGAGCTGATCCCGGGCACCGAGTACTGGCCGCATTTCGTGCGTAACCGCTCGGAGCAGTTCGAGGCACGCGTGGCCATGGTCGAGGTGCAGAAGTCCAACTCGATCTTCCTGCAGGGCATGGCCGGTTCGCGCATGCCGATCGCCATCGCCCACGGTGAAGGCCATGCCGAATTCGCCAACGAAGCGGCATTGCTGGAAGCCGATCTGTCCGGTTGCGTGGCCCTGCGCTACGTCGACAACCACGGCAAGGTCACCGAAGCCTACCCGGCCAACCCGAACGGCTCGCCGCGTGGTATCACCGGCCTGACCAGCCGCGATGGCCGTGTGACCATCATGATGCCGCACCCGGAGCGCGTATTCCGCGCCGTGCAGAACTCCTGGCGCCCAGACGAGTGGCAGGAAGATGCTGCGCTGATGCGTATGTTCCGCAACGCGCGGGTGTGGGTGAACTAAGGCGTGTACAAGCTCGCCTTCTTCGTCCCCGCCAGCCACGTCGAAGTGGTCAAGGCCGCTGTGTTCGCTGCTGGTGGCGGGCGCATCGGTGACTATGACCACTGCGCCTGGCAAACCCTGGGCCAGGGCCAGTTCCGCCCGTTGGACGGCAGCCAGCCGTTCCTCGGGCAAACCGGCCAGGTCGAGGTGGTGGAAGAGTGGAAGGTGGAGCTTGTGGTGGCTGACGGTCTGGTAGCCCAGGTCGTCGCTGCCCTGAAGCAGAACCACCCCTACGAGACGCCAGCCTACGAAGTCTGGCAGCTCGCCCAGTTCTAGACTGCATCAAGGCCTTCGCGGGCAAGCCCGCGAAAGGGCTCTATAAGCCGGCCACAATCTCCTTGCCGGGCTCAGGCCGCTTCAACCAGGCACAAGCCAGCAATCCCACCTCGAACAGTATCCACATCGGCACCGCTAGCATCGTCTGCGAAAACACATCCGGCGGCGTCAGGATCATCCCCACCACAAAGCACCCGACGATCACGTAGGGCCTGCTGCGCCGCAATGTGGCCACATCGGCCAACCCCACCCAGACCACGATGAAGGTCGCCACCGGGATCTCGAATGCCAGCCCGAATGCCAAAAACAGCGCCAGGATAAAGTCCAGGTACTGGCTGATGTCAGTCATCATCGCCACACCGTCCGGTGTCACGCTGGCAAAAAAGCCGAACATCATCGGAAACACCAGGAAGAACGCGAACGCCATGCCGGCATAGAACAGCACGATGCTCGACACCAGCAGCGGCAGGGCAATGCGCCGTTCACGGCGGTACAACCCCGGTGCCAGAAAGCCCCAGGCCTGATGCAGCAGCAGCGGCATGGCCACGAACAGTGCGCACATCGCGGTCAGCTTGAACGGCGTCAGAAAAGGCGAGGTGACGCTGGTGGCGATCATGCTCGCGCCTTCCGGCAAAAAGCGCCGAAGCGGCTCGGAGATGAGCGTGTACAGCGTTTGGGCGAAGGGGAACAGGCCGGCGAACACCAATGCCACCAACCCCAGACAACGCACCAGGCGTTTGCGCAGGTCGCGCAGGTGTTCAGTCAACGGCATGCTGGCCGTCGGGTCCATGGCACTGCTCATGAGGCGTTTTCCTTGGGTAGCGTGACTGTAGCCGCATCATTGGCCGGCTCTGTATTCAGGCTGATGCCCTGACGGATCTCCTGTTCCAGGCGCTGCAAGGGTGCGCTGTCGAGGTGGGGCAGCTCGATTTCGCGCTCCACCTGCGTACGCAAGGCGTGCATGGCCCGGCGCGCCTGGCCCAGGCCACGCCCAAGGGTGCGTGCCGCCACTGGCAGGCGCTCCGGGCCCAGCACCAGCAGGGCGACGACGCCGACCAGCAGCAACTCGCTGAAGCCTACCTCGAACATCAGGCCTGACGGTCCGCTTGCGGTTGCTGCGTGGCCTGGCCGGTCAGCGGGGCCTGTTGCTGCATCTGCGCCTGGCCGGGTGTGCTGGCGTCATTGTCACCGCCCATGGACTTGCGAAAACCCTGGATCGCCTCGCCCACATCGCTGCCCAGGCCCTTGAGGCGCTTGGTGCCAAACAGCAGAAATACGATCAGCAGTACGATCACCAGTTGCCAGATTCCAATGCCACCCATTGCGACCACTCCTGTAAGGCCATGAAAAGGAAGGGCAATCCTGCATCGCCTAGATGACATGCGCATGACGAACGGGCATTGCCATCTACCTGCAACAAGCGGCGTGTTGACTGGCGTTTTTACTTCGCGAGCGAGGCACGCACGGATGGGTGGCAGGCAACAGCAGGGGGCGGCCCTGTTGATGGTGATGGTGGTGCTGGCGATGCTGGCGGCGGGCATGGCTTGGTTGGTGGAAGATGGTCGGCGCCAGGTGGATGAGGTGCGTCTGTTGCAGCAGCGGGTGCAGGTGCGCGCCATGGAGCAGGCGGGCCTTGCCTATGCCGAGCAGGCTCTGCGGGACCCCGCCTGGCGGCTTAGCCCATTGTTCTGGCAAGCCTTGCGCGGGCAGCCACTGAACTACGATTTTGGCACGGGCCAGGCGCAATTGCGGGTGCGCGACCAGCACACATGCTTCAACGTCAATGCGTTGCTGGGTGCCGATGGCGAACGTGCCGAGCACCAATTGCGTTATCT